>JAKJGY010000379.1 GCA_022704145.1 Verrucomicrobiota bacterium | reverse complement strand
GAGGGTTTCTCGCACCTGTGGGTGACATTCGTGTTCCACGCAGCGGTGCCGGAGGGCTGGAAGGGGCTGGTGCGGCCGCCGCGGCTGGGCGGCAAGGAGAAGATGGGCGTGTGGGCGACGCGTTCGCCACACCGCCCCAATTTCCTCGGGCTCTCGCTGCTCGAACTTGAGGGGGTCGACTTCGACGAACCGGCGCTGCGTTTCCGCGGGGTCGACCTGCTCGACGGCACGCCGGTGGTGGACCTGCGGCCCTACCATCCCGAGCACGATCTGCCGAAGGCGGCGACGCGCGACGGCTGGATCGCGCAGGCGCCCGCGCCGGCGGCCGCGGTGGAGTGGAGCGCGGCGGCGCGGCAGCGTATCCCGGAAATGGCGGCACGCACGCCGGCGGCGCTGCCGGCCTACACCGCGGACGAGCTGCGCGGGCTGGTGGAGTCGCTCGTGGCGCTCGACCCGCGGCCGGCGCACCAGCGCGGCGAAGCGGGCGACTGGGCGATGCGGCTGCTCGCGTTCGATGTGAAGATCCGGATGGAGGGGGCCCGCGCGACGATCGTCGCGCTGGAGTGAGCGACGCCGGGGCTTGTCACCGCGGGGAGGATCGGCGGCAATAGGCGTGCCCTTCCCGCCCGTCTCGCGCCGGGCGCGCTTTCCGGCAACCTTTCTTCCCCCGATGTCCTTCATGTCCTCCTCCCGCTCCCTTCTCCTCAGCTCCGCCGTGGTCCTCGGCGGCGGTGCTCTCGGCCACGCGGCCGAGGCGCCCCGGCTCACGTTCCTCGAATGGGCGCCGACGCCGCCGATGGGCTGGAACAGTTGGGACTGCTTCGCCACCACCGTGACGGAGGAGCAGACGAAGGCGCAGGCCGACTTCATGGCCGCGCACCTCAAGTCACACGGCTGGCAATACGTGGTCGTCGACATCCAGTGGTACGAGCCCGGCGCGAAGGACCACGGCTACCGCGCCGACGCCGTGCTCACGATGGATGCCCACGGCCGCCTCCAGCCGGCGACCAACCGTTTCCCCTCGGCCGAGGGAGGCAACGGCTTCAAGGCCCTCTCTTCGTACGTCCACGGGCTCGGGCTGAAGTTCGGCATCCACCTCATGCGCGGCATCCCGCGGCAGGCCGTCGAGCGCAACCTGCCCATCCTCGGCACCGAGCAGCGCGCGCAGGACATCGCGGACAAGGTCCACGTGTGCCCATGGAATCCCGACATGTACGGCGTCGACATGGCCAAGCCCGGCGCGCAGGCGTACTACGATTCGGTCTTCGCGCTGCTCGCCGAGTGGGGCGTCGACTACGTGAAGGTCGACGACCTCAGCCGGCCGTATTTCCAGAATCAGCCCGAGGTCGAGGCCATCCGCCGCGCGATCGACAAGGCGGGCCGCCCGATGGTGCTCAGCCTCTCGCCTGGGGCGACCGACCTGCGCGCCGCCGACCACGTGACGACGCACGCCAACCTCTGGCGCATCAGCGACGACTTCTGGGACCGCTGGCTGGCGCTGCGCGAGCAGTTCGGCCGTCTCGCCAACTGGAACCCGCACCGCCGCCCCGGCGCGTGGCCCGATGCCGACATGCTGCCGCTCGGCACGATCATGCAGGGCGCGCGGACCACACGTTTCACGCCCGACGAGCAGCTCACGCTGATGACGCTGTGGTCGATCGCGCGTTCGCCGCTCATGCACGGAGGCGATCTCACCAAGACGGACGCCCCCACGCTGGCGCTGCTCACCAACGACGAGGTGCTCGCCGTCAACCAGCGCAGCACGGCCAACCGCCCTCTCTTCGACCGCGACGGGCTGGTCGCCTGGACGGCGAAGGACCCGGCGAATGGCGACACCTATCTCGCGCTCTTCAACGCCCGCGACCGC
>JAKJGY010000160.1 GCA_022704145.1 Verrucomicrobiota bacterium | reverse complement strand
GCCAGATGCCCGCAAACGGCAGCCGCCCGTCCAGAAACGCCTCCACCGCCACCTCGTCCGCCGCGTTGAGCACCGCCGGCATCGTCCCGCCCGCCGCAGCCGCCTCGCGGACCAGCCTCAGGCACGGAAAACGGCCCTCGCTGGGCGCATGAAACGTGAGGCGCCCTAACGCCGCCAGCTCCAGCGCCGGCATCACCGCAGGCAGACGCCCCGGCCACGTCAGCGCGTACTGGATCGCGAAGCGCATGTCCGGCGGCGAGAGCTGCGCCAGCGACGACCCGTCGGTGAAGGTCACCACCGAATGCACCACGCTCTCGGGATGCACCACCACGTCGATACGCCCCACCGGCACGTCGAAGAGCCACCGCGCCTCCAGGATCTCCAAGCCCTTGTTCATCATCGTCGCGGAGTCCACCGTCACCTTCGGCCCCATCCGCCAGCACGGGTGCGCCAGAGCTTCGCGCGCCGTGACCCGCTCGAAATCGACCTCGGGACGCAACGCGAACGGGCCGCCCGAGGCCGTCAGCACCAGCCGCGCCACCGCGTCCTCCGCACGCCCGCCGCCCGCCGCCCCCGTGCGCACGCACGCGGCCTGCGCCACGCCGGACTGCAGGCACTGGAACAGGGCGCTGTGCTCGCTGTCGATCGGCAGGATCCGCACCCCCGCCGCCGCCCGCCGCCGCATCACCAGCTCGCCCGCCGCGACCAGCACCTCCTTCGTGGCCAGCGCCACATCGCGGCCCGCCGCCAGCGCCGCCAGCACCGGCCGCAGCCCGGAGAGCCCCACCAAGGCGCACACCACCACGTCGGCCTCCGCCAGCGCCGCCAGCGCCGCCACGCCCTCCGGGCCCGCCAGCACGCGGATCCCGTGCGGACGCGCCAGCGCCTCGGCCTCGCGCGCCGCCGCCAGATCCTCCACCGCGACCGTCCCGACACCGAACCTCAGCGCCTGGTCGAGCAGCCGCGTCACGCTCGTGCGCGCCGCCAGCCCGACCACGCGCAGCGCCTGCGGCTGGGCCTCGACCACGCGCAACGTGCTCTCGCCGATCGAGCCCGTGCTCCCCAGGATGACGACCGCCTTCATGCGGCCCCCGCCTGCCCGACAAACCAGGTCAGATAAAAGTACAGCACAGCCGGCGTGAAGATCAGGCTGTCGAACATGTCGAGGATGCCACCCATGCCCCCCGGCAGCAGGCCCGCCGAGTCCTTGATGCTCACAGCCCGCTTAAACATCGACTCCACCAGGTCGCCCAATACCCCCACCAGACCCAGGATCAGGCCCAGCGCCAGCGCGTGCGGCACGCCCAGCGCGCCGAGCGGCCCGCCCAGCCCCGCCCGCCGCGCGATCGCGACCATCGCCACACTCGCCAGCATCGAGGCCGCCAGCCCGCCGGCCAGCCCCTCCCACGACTTCTTCGGCGAGACGCGCGGGAACATCTTGTGGCGTCCGCAGGTCATGCCCACCGCAAAAGCCCCCACGTCACCCAGCTTGACCACCAGCGCCAGATACGAGGCGAGGAACACGCCGACGCGGCCCGACGGGATCTCGAAGCACCCCTCCGCCCCCCATTGCGCCACGCGGATGAAGAAGCCCAGCATGAACGGCAGATAGAAGAAGCCGAGGAGCGTCAGCGCGACATGCTCGACCGGCCGGACAACCCGCGGGTCAAACAGCACACGCAACAGCAGGCCCAGCGCCAGCGCACCCAGCAGCAGGCACTCGTACTGGTGCCCCGGCGGCAGCGCGCGCGCCGCAAGCGGCGGAAACGCATAGCAGGCCGTCAGCCACACGACGCCCATCACCAGCCCGAAGTTCCGGCTGAGAGGGAAACCGCCCTGCCGCATCATCCTGTAAAACTCGTTCTGGCAGGCGCACGCCATCACCAGCAGCACCGCGAATAGCAGCCAGCCCGGCATGTAGCACAGCGCCAGGAACCACGCGGCGGAGACCAGTAACCCTGTCAGTATCCTTCTCGCTAACATGGCTAGACCCTCCGCGCGCACGCGTCCAACACACCGCCGTAGCGCCGCTCGCGGCCCGCATACGCCTCCAGCGCCGCCCGGAAATCCGGCTCGCGGAAGTCGGGCCACAGCACCGGCGACACGTAGAACTCGCTGTAGGCGCACTGCCACAGCAGGAAGTTGCTGATCCGCATCTCCCCGCTTGTCCGGATCAGCAGGTCGGGGTCAGGCACGTCCGGCGCATACAGGCGCGCGCGGACCGCCTCCTCGTCCACCGCCTCCGGCGCCAGCACGCCGGCCCGGACGTCTTCCGCGATCTGGCGCGCGGCACGCGCCAGCTCGGCGCGCCCGCTGTAGCTCAGCGCCACCAGCAGATGACGGTCAAACGCGGCCGTCGCCGCTTCGACACGCGCCAGCGCCTCCTGCAGGGCCACGGGCAGATCCTCGCGCCGGCCGATCACCCGCAGCCTCACACGCCGCTCCACCAGCTCGGCCTCATAGCGCGTGATGAAGGCGCCCAGCAACGCCATCAGCCCCTCGACCTCGGCCTGCGGACGCACCCAGTTCTCCGTACTGAACGCATACAGCGTCAGGTAGCGCACGCCCGCGTCACGGCAGCAGTCCATCATGCAGCGAACCGTCTCCGAGCCCGCCTCATGCCCAGCCAGCCGCGGCAGGCCGCGCTGCCTGGCCCACCGTCCGTTGCCGTCCATGATCACGGCAATGTGGCGCGGCGTTCTGTCTGCGGCAATCTGCATCTGGCTCCCCGGCGGCCTGCGGCCGATCAGAGGCCGAGCCGCAGCGTGGTCTCACGCGCGGGCCCGACCGACAAGATTCCCAGCCGTCCGCCGATCAGCTCGACCAGCCGCTCAACGTAGGCGCGCGCCTTCACCGGCAGGTCGTCGTAGCGCGTGATCGCGCTCGTCGGCGTCAGCCAGCCCGGCATCTCCTCATAAACCGGCGTACAGCGGCTCAGCACGCCGAGGTCGGACGGGAAGGTCTCGTAACGCACCCCGTCGTCACGCAGGTACGCCGTGCAGATCTTCAGCGTCGGCTGCTCGTCGAGCACGTCCAGCTTGGTCATCGCCCAGAAGTCGACACCGTTGACCATCGCCGCGTAACGGCCCACCACCGCGTCGAACCAGCCGCAGCGCCGCGGCCGGCCGGTGGTCGCGCCGAACTCGCCGCCCTTCTGGCGCAGGTGCTCGCCTGTGGCGTCGGCCAGCTCCGTGGGGAACGGCCCCGCCCCCACCCGCGTCGTGTAACACTTGATCACCCCCACGACGCGGTCGATCCGGCGCGGCGACAGGCCCGTCCCGGTGCAGGCGCCTCCCGCTGTCGGATTGGAGGAGGTCACAAAGGGATACGTGCCGAAGTCGATGTCCAGCATCGTGCCCTGGGCGCCCTCCAGCAGGATGCTCTTGCCGGCGCGGTCCGCCGCGTTGACGGTCGCCACCGTGTCGGCGATATACGGCCGCAGCGCCTCGGCCGCCGCACGGTAATCGGCCACCAGCTCCTCCTCGCACAGCGTCGGCGCGCCCCACGCGGCCAAGGTCTCGTTGGTCTCGCGCGTGGCCTCCCGCACCGCGTCCAGGAACCCGTCGCCCAAAAGATCCCCGATGCGCAGGCCCCTCCGCCCCATCTTCGCGCCGTAAGCCGGGCCGATGCCCCGGCCGGTCGTGCCGATCTTACGGTCGCTCGCCCGGCGCGCCTCGTCGGCCGCGTCCAAGGCCCGGTGCCAGCGCATCACCATGTGCGCGCGGCTGCTGATCAGCAGGCGTCCAGCGGGCTCGATATCGTACCCGCGCAACATCTCGATCTCGCGCAGCAGGTCGAACGGGTCCAGCACCACGCCGTTCCCGATGACACACTGCTTGCCGGCATGCAGGATGCCCGACGGGATCAGGTGCAGCACATACTTGCGCCCCCCTGTGATGACCGTATGGCCGGCGTTGCTCCCGCCCTGGTACCGCACGATCACATCCGCCTGCGCGGTCAACACGTCGATGACCTTGCCCTTACCCTCGTCGCCCCACTGCGCCCCCACCAGAATCGTATTCGGCATATTCGCTCCCACTCTGACGTCTTGCACCAAGCCTCAAACACTCGAAAGATGGAGTATACCCTACCGTACTGAGACAGGGCAACCCTGTAAGTGCGCCGATCCCGCCCCGGCACGCCTCATGCGGGCACCAGCAGGTCGTTCAGATAAAGCTGCGCCACCGCCCGTACGTCGAGCGTGTGCCCCGCACGGTACGAGACCACGCGCCCCACGAAGCGCCCCGTGTCGATCAGCGCCAGCGCCGCCAGCAGATCCAGCGTGGCCCGGTGCCAGACAGGCTCAAGCGCCTTGCCGCCCCCCGCCTGGACAAAACGCGGCTCGCCATAGAACCGGCGCCCGCCGTGGATCAGGATGTTGTCCCGCGTGTAGCCGAGGTTGCGCGTGTCCGCAAACAGGAAGCCGAAGACGTTCACCATCAGCATCTGGCGGTGCGAGGCGTTGGTGCGCGCGAACGCCCCGTGCCGGAATGTCCGCGGCGTCACGTCGAACACGATGCGCTGCTTGCCGATCACCGACGCGAAGTCGATCGCGCAGTCGAGGCGCAGCTTCCGCTCCCCGCCCTCCGGCGGCAGGAAGGTCAGGAAATCGCCGCGCTCGCCGCCGAACGTCACCGGCTCCCGCACCGTCACATAACGCGCGGGCTCAGCCCGCTCGACCACGCCGGCCTGCTCGATCGCCTCCACCAGATCCAGGCTGCTGCGGTCGAAAAGCGGCGGATCGCCCGAATTCACCCGGATCACCACGTCATCCACGCCCATGCCGAGGCGCAGCGCCACGATATGCTCGACCATGCGCAGGTAGTTGTGCGGGTTGCCGCTGCGCAGCACAATGTTCCGTGCGGAGGTCCACACGTTGCGGATCGTCACGTGGGTCTTGAGCTGCTCGCCCAGGTCGGTCCGGTCGATCCACCAGCCGGGCGCGTCGGAGGGGCCGAACGTCAGCGTGCGCTGCGCGCGCCCGTAAAACGTCCCCGGGCCGGTCACCGACCGCTCGCCGCCCAGTGTGGTGCGGGCCTCGGAAAATCCGGACGCGCCCTCGCACACATCCTCCACATCCACCGCCTGGGCGTGGAACCTCTCGTAAGCCCGCCTGATCGCCTGATTCTCGCCCAGCAGCACCCTGCCGACCGGATACGTATGCTCCATAACGCTGACCCGTCTCCCCTGCCCTACTCGGTTTTCGCTGCTCCGCCCGCAGCCGGCTCGGCCTTGGCCGTCTTGGCGGCGGCCTTGGCGGCCTTCATCTTCTCATAGGCCGAAGCCGCCTGCGCAGCCTCAGGCTTCTCTACCGTCTTGACGCCCGCCTGCGCCAGAAGCTCCTTGAGGTGGGCCACATAGGCGTCCGCCCCCCCCTTGCGATACCCCGTGCGCCCCAGCTCCTTACCCTCGGCGTCCAGCAGGAGCACGGTCGGATACCCCCGCACTCCGAAACGCGCCGCAAGCTCCTCGTTCTGCTTCTTGACCGCGCCGGACTGCTTTTTTCCACGCGGGAAGTCAGCCTCGAACAGGATCAGGTTGTCGGCCGCAAACTTCTCGAACGCCTTGGTGTCGAGCGCCTCCTGACGCAGCTTCACGCACCAGCCGCACCAGTCGCTGCCCGTGAAAAAGACAAAGATCGGCTGGCTGAAGGCCGCCGACTCCTTCTTGGCCGCCGCAAAATCCTCAATAAAACCCTTGGACTTGACCGGCTCCTGCTCCTTCTTGAGCCAGGACTGGGCGCCAGCGGCCCCCGCCAGCATAGCGGCCATCACGCAATACGCCATCCGCCTCATCGCATCCTCCCTTCCTCAGCCGACGCCGGCCAGACGCCGCGCCAGACGCGGCAGCCCCGGGTCGCGGGCGCCCAGCGTCACCAGCACGCCCGCACCCTCCGCCGCCCGCTCCCGCATCCGTGACTCCGCCGCCTCCAACGTCGGAACCCCGCTGACTGTAACACCTTCGGCGCTCAACAGGGAAGCCAAAACGTCGCTGCCGACCGTCCGGTCGGCCGTCCCCCCCGCGTCGTAGACAGGCAGCAGCAACAGCGTGTCCTGCGGCCGGCAGACACGCCGGAACATCCCCGCCAGACCGTCGAGCATCTTACGCAGCGGCGCATAACCGTGCGGACGCCACACGGCGCACACGCCCGCAGGGAAGGCCGCCGCCAGCGTGGTCCAGCACGCCGCCAGCTTCTCAGGGTTATGGGCGTAGTCGTCCACCACCGCCGCACCCCCGCACCGCCCCACACGCTGCAGCCGCCGCTCCACGCCGCCAAACCCCGCCAGAGCCTCCCGCAGCCGCTCCGGCGCCGCGCCCAGCGCCCGCGCCATCCGGACCGCATGCCACGCGTTATGCACGTTGTGCGCGCCGGGCATCGGCACCCGATACTCGACCCCCTCCTCGCAGAAATACCCGTCCCAGCCCTCCAGCCGTACCCCGCACGGCCCGCCCGACTCGCGCAGCCCGTCGACCACCACGCCCGGCACACGCGCCCGGAACTCGGCGAAAAGCGACACCGTCTCGCCCAGCGCGAAGTGATCCGCCGACGCGTTGGTGATCACCGCATGCTCCGGCCGGAACTGCAGCAGCGACCGGTCCGACTCGTCCGCCTCGATCACCGCCCACTCGCCCCGCCCGCGCCTCACCGAGCCGACACGCGTCCCGCCCGCGTCCCAGCCCGCCACCGCCGCCCCGTTGACCACCAGCGGATCAAAGCCCGCCCCCTCCAGCAGGCAGCCCAGCAGCGCCGTCACCGTGCTCTTGCCGCACGTGCCGGTCACCGCCACCAGCCGCCGCCCGCGCGTCAGCCGCTCCAGCTCGGCGGCCCGGTGGACCACCGGCACGCCGAGCGCCCGCGCCCGCGCCAGATCCGGATTGTCGGCCTCGATCGCACTGCTGACCGCCAGCCGCGCCGTGCCCGCCGTCACGCCCGCGCCGTCCTGCGGCGAAAGCGCCACGCCCTGCGCCAGCAGGCACGACAGCACCTCCGTCAGATCCCCCGCGTCCAACAGCCGGTCAGACCCCGTCACCGTCACGCCCGCGTCCAGCAGCGCCTGCGCCAGCGCGCTCATGCCCACGCCGCCGATGCCCGCCACATGCACCCGTTCCGCCATCTCCCACCTCCCCGCTGCTCTTCCCGCCCCCGCCCGCCCACCGCCCGCTCAGGGCGCCGGCGCTTCCGCCCGCTGGCGCAGCCGCTCCTGCCAGCCCGTAGGCTCGCGCGCCTTCAGCTCCTGCAGCGCGCGATACTCGTCGGCCGAGAGGAACCCGTCCCGGTCCGCGTCCAGCGCCGGGAACAGCCACTCCCAACCCGGCTTCGCCGCCTCCCACTCGGCACGCGCGACACGCGCATCCCCGTCGCGGTCACAGGCCGCCAGCAGCGCACCCATCGTGTACGCCCCCCCGCCGCCCGAAGGCCCCACATCCACGGCCGGATCCCACGTCAGCTTCTGCCCCGCCCGCAGCAGCGCCGCGCGGAACGCCGCCGCGTCGATCTCCTGCACGGCACGCCCCTCCGACAGCGCGCGGCAGGCCGCGATACCGGCAGACTCGCCGCAGATCATGAAGACCGGCTCCATGCGCGCCGACGCGTAACCGAGATGCGAGGCCGAGAAGCTGACCGGCACCAGCAGGTTCGCGCACTCCTCCGCCTTGGGCGTGAGCGCACGGTACGGGATCGGATAAGGCACGTTGGTCGGCCCGCGCGAGCCGCCGACGAACATCTTGCCCTCCAGCCCCACCCACACCTTGCCGTCGCGCTCGAACCAGATGCGCCGCGCCGGATACGTGTCGATCCCGTACTGCGCCAGAGCCACCGGGTCATCCACCTGCGACCGGTTGTGCACATCGTGCGCCGTGACCGTATACCGCCCGAGCATGCGGCGCCCCACACGCACGTAGAGCTGATGCGGCCAGCCCTGCGTCTCCGGATGGTGGCGCCTGTCCAGCCCCAGCGCGGCGACCTCCTGGCGGTAGGCCTCGGGCACGCGCGGGTCCGTGCTCATGAAGGCGTGCAGGCCGCGCAGATAGTCCTGATGCAGCTTCCAGATACGCGCCCGCATCTCGTCATCACCGTCGGCGTAGAGATGGCTGACCCCCACGGGCGACTGCGAGAAGAGCGAGTTGCGCTGATAATTCCACTCGCCGGAGTTCTTCCACCCGGGGAAGATACCGACCAGCCGCTTGTGCAGCTCCTCAGGCTCCTTGACCGTGGCGGCCAGATGCGCCACATAACGCCCGACTAGCTCGAACGTTTCCGGCTTATACCCCTCGGGCGCCGTGAGCGGCACACGGTGGGCCGGATCGGAGGTGGTGTAGTAACGGTAATTGTAGGCCTGCGTATACTCGTCCGCCGCCCCCACCGGCCTGCCGTGGTCCTTCTCGACCCATTTCAAAAGCCCGCTCTCCGGCCGCCCCGGCACCACGAAGGGGTCGATCGGCGCCTCCTCCATCGGCGGCTGCACCCCCGCGTACGGCTCACCGTACTCGGCGGCCGCCTCGCGCCCGACACGGTAAGAAACCCCCGCGCGCGCCAGCAGGTCGCCCTCATAGCTGGCGTCGATGAAGACCTTCGCCGTCACCCGCAGCGCGTCGCGCGCCTCCGGCACACCGACCGGACAGCCGAGCGCGTCGAACGGCGCACGGTCGAACACGGCCGACTCGATCCGCGCGCCGGACCTCTCGCACCGCGCGATCCGGTGGTCGTGGATCACCCGCACGTCCCAGCGCTTGAGCAGCGCCGCAAAATCCTCACGCACGTCCTTGGGGCTCATCTTGGAGAGCGCGACCTTGCCGTCACCCGGCTTGCCGTCACTCCATTCGGGCCGCCCGAGGGTCTTCAACAGCTCGCGCGTCAGCCCGCCCGTCGCGTTGTAATTCGGGCAGTCCTGCATCGGCTTGAGCCCCGCGCCGAGCACGCCCCCCACCCAGCGACCCGGCTCGACGATCACCACCGAGCGCCCCTCGCGCCGCACCGCCACCGCCGCCAGGATGCCCGACGGCGTCGCGGCGTACACGCAGACCTCCGCGTCGACCGCCACCGTCGCGCCCCACACCGGCTGGCACGCCGCAACGGCCGCCACCAGCGCCGCGCTCAGACGGCGGACTCCCAGACCTGTCTCCATAACCCCCCCCCC
>JAKJGY010000022.1 GCA_022704145.1 Verrucomicrobiota bacterium | reverse complement strand
CTCAGCCGCCAGGCCCTCGGCCAGCAGCCGCGCCACCGAAGCCTCGCCGCCGCGCGCGTAACAGGCCACCGACGGCAGGGAGGTCACCACCTCGCTGGCGCGCGCCAGGCCCTCGAGCAGACGCGCACGCTCCGCCGCCACGGCGGGGTTCAGCAGCGTCACGCCGCTCACGCTCACCGCCTCGACGCTCGCCGCACCCGCGACATTCACCACATAGCGGCCGCCCGCCGCACGCACCGCGTCGACCAGCTCCGCGTCGACCTCCGAGACGACGATCTCCGAGAAGCGTCCCGAATCCGCCGCCTCCTTCACAAAGAGCCCGGCCTGGATCGGCCCGAAGCCCACCCCGACGAACACGCGGCTCATGGCGCGGCCCCCCCCGCCGCCGCTCCTGCGAGCGCGGCCTTCAGCGCCTCGACCGTCGCGAACGACCGGCCGCCGCGCACCACGGCCAGAAGCGCCTCGAAAGGCGGGACCGCCCCGTACCGGTCCGCCAGCGGAGCCGTCACGTAGAGCGTCGCCATCAGGTTGCCCGCCTGCACCGCCTCGTCCAGCTCCAGGCGGCCCTCCACGAACGCCTCCCTGTGCCGGGCCACATACGCCACCAGGCCCGCCCGGAAGGAGTCGCCCGCACCCACCAGGTCGACCACCCCCCCGACCATGAAGCGCGAGGCGCAGAAACGCGTCTCCCGCGCCCGCCCGTCAGGCCCGACCAGACACACATAGGCGCCGTTCTTGACCGTCACGCCGAAGAGCCGCGCGCGGCCCGCGCCCGCCGCGAAGCGCGCCGCCAGGAACTCCAGAAAGCTCCGGCAGCAGCCCTCCGTGTCCGCACCGCTCCGGCCGTTGCCCGGCTCCAGCGTGTTGCGGATCATGCGGGCCTCGTCGGCGGAGGTGAAGAACAGGTCCAGCTCCCCCAGGAGCGGCTCCAGCAGCGCGTACGCGGGCACCGGCGCGCCGCTCGCGATCAGCGCCTGCGGCTCCCCTGTCAGCGTGTGGCTGTCCGCAAGGGTCACGCACCCCTGCGCGCGGCACCAGGCCACAAAGGCCGCCAGGTCGCGGCCCCCGTTGGCGTCGCCCCGGTCGGACAGGCCGGAGTACATGTAATACATCACACGGGGCGCCAGCCGCAGCACGTGCGCCTTGAAACGCTCGAAGTCAAAATCGTTGTTCGCGTTGGGGAAGTAGACGATCCCGCCGCGCTCGCCCCCGTCCGACTCATGGATGAAGGTCGCGCCGGTCGGCAGGGCCGGATGCACGACCGTCGCCGAGAGATCGACCCCCGCCGCCGCCAGCCGGTCCGCGAACGCGCGCCCCAGCACGTCGAGCCCTCCCGCGGCGCCGCAGCCCAGATTGACGCCGACCGCCGTGCGCAGGCCGGCCCGCGTCAGCAGCGGGGCGGTGTTGCCCGGCCCCCCGGCCGTCGCGCGCCCGTTCCCGACATACGCCCGGAGTTCCTCCTGCGAATAGGGCGGCATCGCCTCGGTCGCGCAGCGCGCGAGCCCCCCCGCCCCCGCCAGCCGGTCGGCAAACCCGAAATCCGGGCTGCGCAGATCCATCACCGCCGTATTCAGAATCAGAACATCCGTCGCCATCTGCCGCCTCCGCACGCCCCCCGCGCGGCAGAGGACACGCGCGACCCCCCCGGCCCCACCGCATACCCTGCCGCAGAATCCCAGCGAACAAGCGTCATCATAGCGAAAAAGAACCGCGTTGTCTTTGCCTCCCGTATCATTTTTTTGTATTCTGGCATCACTTTATCGGACACGGCCTCCAGCTTCAGGCTCCACGATGCGACTTAAGACCGAAGACATCCCCCTCCTGCCCGACGAGTCGTTCCGCCTGCTGCGGTGGCGCGACAACCTCCATGACATGGAGCGGGTGCTGGAGGACGGGTCATGCCGCCCGTTTGACGGGTCCGGCCACCAGTGGCACCACCACGCGCTGATGGAGCTGACCCTCATCCTGAAAGGCACGGGCACCCGCTTCATCGGCGACTCGATCGCCCAGTTTGACGGCCCGGACCTCGTGCTGCTCGGGCCGGGCCTGCCGCACTACTGGCACCTGGAGCGACACACCGCAGGCTTCGCCGTCCAGTTCGACACCGACGCCGACAAGCCGCTCTGGCGCTTTCCGGAGACGCGCGCCCTGCTCCCGTTCTGGAGCGCCGCACAGCGCGGCCTGCACCTCACCGGCCCCGCCGTCGCCCGCGCCGCCGCGCTGTTTCAGGAGGCCGCCGCCCAGTCCGGACTCGCCCGGCTGGCGTGCCTGCTCCAGCTCCTCGACACGGTGGCGCGCACGCGGCCCGACGAGCGCACGCCCGTCACGCGCGCGACCTTCGCGCCGCCCGCCCGCGCAGCCACCTACCGCAGCCTCCAGAAGGCCATCAACCTCGTGTTCCGCCGTTACCCGGAGGACCTCCGCTTCGCCGACGTGCTCGACGAGGCCCAAATGTGCAAGGCCACCTTCCAGCGCCATTTCAAGCGCCACACCGGCAAGAGCTTGACCCAGTTCCTCGCCGAGGTGCGCCTCAACGCCGCCTGCCGGCAGTTGCTGGAGACCGAACTCACCGTCGGCGAGATCGCGCTCGGCTGCGGCTTCGGCAACATCTCGCACTTCAACCACCAGTTCCGGGCGCACCTCTCCCTCTCGCCGCGCGCGTTCCGCCGCACCCGGCCTCAGATACAGTAGTCCGGTATCACACGGTTGTCGGCCAGCAGCGCCAGCACGGCATCGACCCCCTCCGCCAGCGGCGTCCGCTCGTCGAGCGTGATCGCCGCGCCTCTCACGGCGTCGCCCACACCGCCCAGCTCGACCGTCAGCAGCTCGTTCGGCTGGCTGAGCAGCTTCAGCCGCTCGACCGTGTAGCGGTCAGCCTCGGGCAGCGCCGTGATGAAGATCAGCCCGGCATCCGTCAGGATCCGCGACAGCTCGCCGAGCCGCCGGATCTGCGCGTCATGCTCCGAGCGGATGTCCGCCACATCCGACGCCAGACCGCGCGACAGGCTTGAGTAACCCAGATAATAGGAGTTGAGGTTCAGCCTGAACAGGCGCTGCTCCAGCTCCTTGCCGAACGTCTGGACCGCGATTGTCGAGCCGCCCGTCACCAGGACCGTCTTACCCACGTGCCGGTTGCGCACGAGCCGGTCACGCGCCGTCACCAGACCCGTCTCCCAGTGGAACTCCCGCCGCTCGACATGGTCGCGGATCAGCGTGGCCGCGTCGCTCACCGCACGGGGCGTCTGCGCATCCACGAAGACGTCGTCCGTGATCATCGCGGCGCCGGCCGTCACGTTGCTGAGCGGGTCGACAAAGACCAGGCTGCCGGTCGCGCGGTTGACCGCGTAGGCATCGACGTAAAGCGGCAGCGTCGTCTCCACCACGATGCGCCCGATGCCGTTCAGCGGCAGCTCCGCCACCTCCGACTGCTCCATCGTGTTCACGTCGATCGCATACAGGAGCGCCGCGACGCGCGCCTTCACAAAGCGCCCGGCGTGGCGCACCAGATAGTGCGAGCCCGCCTTGAGCGGGATCTCGCTCATCCAGATCACCACCGCCTCGAAACGATCCCGCACGCGCGGCAGGTTGTTGTCGTGCACCAGCATGTCGCCGCTGCTGATGTCCACCTCGTCGGCCAGCTCGATCGTCACGGCCTGCGGCGCGAAAGCCCGCTCAAGGTCCCCGTCCGCCGTCACGAGGCGCTTGACGCTCGACACCTTGCCCGACGGCAGCACGCGAAGCCGCTCGCCCGGCGCGACCGCGCCCGACACCACCGTCCCCGCAAAGCCGCGGAAGTCAAGGTGCGGCCGGAGGACCGTCTGCACGGGAAAGCGGAAGTCGTGCGTGTTCACGTCCTGCGACACATCGACCGACTCCAGGATCTCCAGGAGCGACGGCCCGGTGTACCAGGGCGTCAGCTCAGGCGAGCGGCACGAGACGTTCGTGCCCTTGAGCGCCGAGACCGGCACAAACCGGATATCGGGGATGTCCAGCCGCCGCGCGAAATCGCTGAACGTCTGGCGGATCGTCAGGAAGGTCTCCTCGCGATACCCCCCGATGTCCATCTTGTTGACCGCGACCAGCAGGTGGCGGATGCCGAGCAGCGAGGCGATGAAGGCGTGGCGCCGCGTCTGGGTGACGACGCCGTAGCGCGCGTCAATCAGGATCACCGCGAGGTTCGCCGTGGAGGCCCCGGTGGCCATGTTGCGGGTGTACTGCTCGTGCCCCGGCGTGTCGGCGATGATGAACTTGCGCTGCGGCGTGGAGAAGTAGCGGTAGGCCACGTCGATCGTGATGCCCTGCTCGCGCTCCGCCTTGAGCCCGTCGAGCAGCAGCGCGTAGTCGATCTCGCCCGCGCCGGTCGTGCCGCATTTCTCGCTATCGTCCTGCAGGGCGCTGATCTGATCCTCGTAAATCAGCTTGCTGTCGTAAAGCAGCCGCCCGATCAGCGTCGACTTGCCGTCGTCCACCGAGCCACAGGTGATGAACCGCAACAGGTTCTTGTTCTCATGCTCGTCCAGATAACTGCCGATGTCACTCATTTGTAAACCTCGCTTCCCCTTCCCAGTCCCAGTTCCAGTCCCCACGGGTCAATCCACTCACCACTCCACCATTTCCGTCTTGCCGCGAATTTACGCGAATCAACGCGATAGAACCCAGACCCCAAATTCGTGTTCATTGGCGTTCATTTGCGGATGCCCCTTTCGGTTGCGGGCTCCGCCCGCGTTAGAAGTAGCCCTCGCGCTTCTTCTGCTCCATGGAGGAGTCGCCGTCGTGGTCGATCACGCGCGTCGAACGCTCGCTCACCCTCACCTGTAGTGTCTCGGCCACGATCTCCTCGACCGTCGTGGCCCGCGACTCGACCGCCCCCGTTAGCGGATAGCAGCCGAGCGTGCGGAAACGCACCCACCGCTCCACAGGCCGCTCCCCCGGCGCCAGGCGCATGCGCGCGTCATCCACCATGATCCACTGGCCGTCGCGCTCGACGACCGGACGCGGCGCGGCGAAATAGAGCGGCACGATCGGTATCCGCTCCACCCGGATGTACTGCCAGATGTCGGTCTCCGTCCAGTTCGACAGCGGGAACACGCGCACGCTCTCGCCCGGATTGACCCGCGCGTTGTAGCTGTTCCACAGCTCCGGCCGCTGGTTCTTGGGGTCCCACTGCTGGTGCTTGTCGCGGAACGAGAACACGCGCTCCTTGGCGCGTGACTTCTCCTCGTCGCGCCGCGCGCCGCCGAAAGCCAGGTCGTACTTGCCCTGGCGCAGCGCCTGCAGCAGCGCCTGCGTCTTCATGATGTCCGTGTACTTGCGGCTGCCGTAGTCGAAGGGGTTGACGCCTGCGGCGCGGCCCTCCTCATTGGAGTGGACGATCAGGTCGAGCCCCTGCTCCGCGCAGAAACGGTCGCGGAAGGCGATCATCTCGCGAAACTTCCAGGTGGAGTCGATGTGCAGCAGCTTGAACGGCAGACGCCCCGGGTAAAAGGCCTTCTGCGCCAGCCTGACCAGCACCGACGAGTCCTTGCCGATGGAGTACAGCAGGATCGGGTTCTGCGCCTGGCTCACCGCGTCACGAAAGATATGGATGCTCTCCGCCTCAAGCTGCCGTAACTGGGATAGTGTGCTCATGTTTTTCACCTCTCTGAAAGCTTTGCTCCGGTTTCGACTCACGCTCGCCAAACAGCCCGCCGCCTACAGTCGGCTGCCGCTGTGCAGCCCGCACTCCTTGTGCTCGGGCGCCTCCCACCACCAGCGTCCGGCGCGCACCCCCTCGGTGCGCGCGACGGCCCGCGTGCAGCAGGCGCACCCGATACTCGGATAGCCCCGGTCATGTAACGGGTGATACGGAATCGCCCGGGCCGCGACCACCCCCCAGACCTCCTGCTCCGTCCAGCCGGCGAGCGGGTTCACCTTGATCAGCCCGTTCGCGCGGTCCTCCTCCACCACCCGCAGCCCCGCGCGCGTGACGGACTGCTCGCGCCGCAGCCCGCACAGCCACGCGCGATAGGGCGCGAGCGCGCGCCGGAGCGGCTCAAGCTTGCGCACGCGGCAGCAGAGCTTGCGGTTCTCGACACTCTCGTAGAAGAGGTTGACGCCCCTCTCCGCCACCAGCGCCTCGACCGCTGCGGCGTCCGGAAAGAACACCCGGATGCGCACGCCGTAACGCTTTTCCGTCTCGGCGAGCAAGGTGTAGGTCTCGGGAAACAGCCTGCCCGTGTCCAGCGTCACGTGCGGGATCGGCCAACCGTTGCGCGCGATGATCTCGGTGATGACCTGGTCTTCCGCCGCCAGCGAGGTGGCGAAAACCAGCCCCTCGCCAAAAGCCTCCCAGGCGCGCCGGATCACACCTTCCGCGTCGTGGCCCTCCCATTCTCCGTTCAGTTCATCCGCTGTCATCGCTCCACCTTCCCCCTTCAGCCCTAAATCACATACTCGATCGCCTCAGCCTCCGCACCGTAGAGGCGCGAGACCTTGGGCACCAGATACACCTCCTGCCCCGCCACGACCGGCGTGGCACGGTAGGTCTCGTGCGGCACGTGCACCTGGACCACGCGGCCCTGACTGGTCAGCTCGATCTTGACCAGCGAGCCGGCCAGCAGCACGCGGTAGACCCGCGCCTGCAGGCTGACCCCGTCGCCGGGCTGCATCTGAACCGTGAGGTCGTGCGGGCGCACCAGCAGCCGCACCGCGTCGCCGGCGGCGGGCTCGCCGGTGAAGACCGGCTCGGCGTTATGCAGCCGCCCGTGGAACACGTTCACATCGCCCAGGAACTTCATCACGAACTCCGTGGCGGGGTTCTGGAAAACCTCGTTCGGTTCGCCCACCTGCTCGATCCGCCCCCTGTTCATCACCACCACGCGATCCGCGACCTCCAGCGCCTCCTCCTGGTCGTGGGTCACAAAAATGCTTGTCACATGGATCGTGTCATGCAGATGCCGCAGCCAGCGGCGCAGCTCGGCGCGCACCTGCGCGTCGAGCGCGCCGAACGGCTCGTCAAGCAGCAGCACGCGGGGCTGGATCGCCAGCGCGCGGGCCAGCGCGATACGCTGACGCTGCCCCCCCGAAAGCTGCGACGGGAAGCGCTGCGCGAGCTGTTCGAGCTGCACCAGCCTGAGCAGCTCCTGCACGCGCTCGCGGATCTCCGCCTGCGAGGGTCGCTGCGCGCGCGGCTTGACCCGCAGGCCGAAGGCCACATTCTCAAAGACGGTCATGTGCCGGAACAGGGCGTAATGCTGGAAGACGAAGCCCACCTGCCTGCGGTTCACCGGGTTGTCCGTCACCGGCTGGCCGTCAAACAGGATCTCGCCGGAAGTCCCCTCATCGACGCTCTCCAGCCCCGCGACGATGCGCAGCAGCGTGGTCTTGCCCGAGCCGGACGGCCCCAGCAGCGCGGTCAGCCCGCCTGAAGGCACCTCCAGGTTAACCCCGTCCAGCGCGCGGAACGCCCCGAACGTCTTACTGACCTGCCGGATTGAGATACTCATCGTCCACCTTCCTCACGCCGCATCGCGCGCGCCCTTCAGCTCCACGACCGTCTTCAGGATAATCGTCACCACGGCCAGCCCGGCCAACAGCGAGGCGCAGGCGAAGGCGGCGGTGAAGTTGTACTCGTTGTACAGCACCTCCACGTGCAGCGGCAGCGTCAGCGTCTCGCCGCGGATATGGCCCGAGACCACCGAGACCGCCCCGAACTCGCCCATGGCGCGCGCGTTACAGAGGATGATGCCGTAAAGCAGACCCCACTTGATATTGGGCAGCGTGACCTTGAAGAAGGTCTTCCAGCCGCTCGCGCCCAGGCTGAGCGCCGCCTGCTCCTCCTCGGAGCCCTGCTCCGACATCAGCGGGATCAGCTCGCGCGCCACGAACGGGAACGTCACGAACAGCGTCGCCAGCACGATGCCCGGCGTCCCGAAGATCACCTTCAGGCCCCGTTCCGCCAGCCACCCGCCGAACCAGCCCGAACGGCCGAAGACGAGCACGAAGATCAGGCCGGCGATCACCGGCGAGACCGCGAAGGGCAGGTCCACCAGCGTGAGCAGCAGGCTGCGGCCCCTGAAGCGGAACTTGGCCAGCGCCCAGGCCGCCGCCACGCCGAACACCGTATTGAGCGGCACGGCCAGCGCCGTGACCGCCAGCGTGAGGAGGATCGCGCCCCGCGCCTCAGGCTCGGCCACGCTCGCCGCCCAGAGCCGCCAGCCGCCCGAAAAGGCCTCCGCCAGGATCACGCCCAGCGGCAGCACCACGAGCGCGCCGATCACGGTCAGGGCCGCCGCGCAAAGCGCCGCGTTGGCCAGCCACCCTTTTCTGTTTCGCCCTTTCCCGCGTTTCAAGACGACCTCCTCAGTTGCCCCAGTGGCGCGCCGCGCGCGCCTGGATCAGATTGATGGCCAGAATGCCCAGCAGCGAGAGCGCCAGCAGCGCCACCGCGATCGCCGTCGCCCCGGTGTAGTCGAACTGCTCCAGCTTGGTGATGATCAGCAGCGACGCGATCTCCGTCCGCATCGGCATGTTACCGGCAATGAAGACCACCGACCCGTATTCGCCCAGCGCACGCGCGAACGCCAGCGTGAAGCCGCTGAGGATCGAGGGCGCCAGCAGCGGCAGGACCACGCGCCAGAGGGTCTGCGCGCGCGTCGCGCCCAGGCTGCTGGCCGCCTCCTCCAGCTCCGCGCTCAGGTCCGCCAGCGCGGGCTGCACGCTGCGGATCACAAAAGGCAGGCCGATAAAGATCATCGCGACCGTGATCCCATGCGGCGTGAACGCCACCTGTACGCCCAGCCTGGCCAAGGCCAGGCCCAGCGCGGAGTTCGGCGCCAGCAGCGCGGTCAGCGCGATCCCGCTCACCGCCGTCGGCATCGCGAACGGCAGGTCCACCAGCGCGTCCACCAGGCGCTTCAGCGGGAACCGGCCGCGCACCAGGAACCAGGCGACCGTCACGCCGAAGACCACGTTCAGCAGCGCAGCCTGCAACGCCGACGCGAACGTCACCCGGAAGGAGGCCAGCACGCGCGGCTGGCTGACCGTCCTCCAGAAACCCTCCAGCCCGCCCTCCGCACTCCGCAGGATCAGCGCGCTCAACGGCACGAGCACGATCAGCGACAGGTAGAAGACCGTGAAGCCGAGGGACAAGCCGAACCCCGGCAGCACGCTGTTCTGTTTGAATTTAAGTCGGTTCATCGTACCCTCACCTGTAGTCACGGCGCGCCGCTCCTCGCACGCTCAGGGCGCCCTCGAGAGAAACGCCCGGTCGAAATGCCCGCCATCCGCAAAATGCTCGCGCTGCGCGCGCTCCCAGCCGCCAAAAGCCTCGTCCAGGGTGATCCGCCTGACCGGGGCGAAGCGCGCCAGATGGGCCGGGTCGGCATGCTCCGGCAGGCGCGGCCGGAAATAGTGCTGGGCCGCCAGCCGTTGCCCTTCAGGAGAGTACAGGTGACGCAGATACGCCTCCGCCGCCGCGCGCGCCCCGTGCCGCTCCACGACCCGGTCCACCCAGGCCACGCACGGCTCGGCCAGGATGCTGACAGGCGGCACGACGATCTCCAGCGAAGCGCGCCCGAGCTTCTCGACCGCCAGGAAGGCCTCGTTCTCCCACGTGAGCAGCACGTCGCCCAGACCGCGCTGGACAAAGGTGGTCGTGGCGGCGCGCGCGCCAGCGTCCAATACCGGCACGCGTCGGTACAGCTCGGCCATATCTTCCTGCGCCCGCCGCTGCGCGGCCGCGACGCGCTCGGCCTCCTCAGGGCGCGCGAGCGCGGCCCAGTCGCCGTGCAGCTCGCGCTCCAGGCTCGCGGCCCAGGCGGCCAGGTGGTTCCAGCGCGCGCCGCCCGAGATCTTGGGGTTGGGCGTGATCACGGCCACGCCGGGCTTCAGCAGGTCGTCCCACGTCCGGACCCCCTTGGGGTTGCCCCTGCGCACCAGGAAGACGATCGTCGAGGTGTACGGCGCGCTGTTGAACGGCAGCCGCGCCTGCCAGCCGGCAGGCAGCAGCCCGGCCTTGCGGGCGACCGCGTCGATGTCCGGAGCCAGTGCCAGGGTCAGCACATCGGCGTCCAGCCCGTCAATCACCGACCGCGCCTGCTTGCCCGAGCCGCCATGCGACTGCCTGAACGTGACCCGCGCGCCGTCGTTCTCCTGCGCATACCACGTGGCGAACGCGCGGTTGTAGTCGCGGTAAAACTCGCGGGTAGGGTCATACGAGGCGTTCAGGAGCGATACCGACCCCGCCTGCGCCAGCCCGGCCAGGGACAGGATCACGCGCGCCAGCCGCACGCTCTTATTAGGATTGCTCTTCACCGTCTCACGTCCTCTTTCAGAACGACCGTCCCGCACCCGGCGGGCGTCGAATGGGGCGTAAGATAGCACGTGATTGTCGATTATGTCAATGGAGTAACTATATATTTCTTCGGGCACGCATTCGAGCGGCTTTTCCGGCGCACGGCCGCGCGCCCGTAGGCGTCCCGTGCGCCCGCCAGGACTAACCGCGCCCGGCCAAGGCGGCCATATCCGCCGGGAGGGGCGCGGTCAGCTCCGTCAGCCGCCCGAAACGGGGGTGATAGAACCTCAGCCCGTCCGCATGCAGGGCCTGCCGCTCCAGCCGCAGCAGGCGCCGGTCGCCGTCGGTCAGCGTGTCGGCGCAGAACCTCAGGAAGAGCGTCTCGTCCACGCCGTACAGCTTATCCCCCACCACCGGATACCCGAGCGCCAGCAGGGTGGCCCGGATCTGGTGCAGGCGCCCGGTGCGCGGCACTGCCCGCAGCTCGCTGAACCCGTCGTAGACGCGCACCCGCTCGAACGCCGTCTCCGCCCACTCGGCCCCCGCCTCGGGCGCGGCCGCGCCCGGCGCGGCCGGCACGAACAGTCGCTTCTTGCGGATCGCCGAGGCGCGGTCAGGGACCAGCCAGCCCGAGGCCTCCACACGTTCGGGAAAGGCGCCCTCGACATACACCGTGTAACGCTTCCACACCAGGTGACGGCTAAACTGCTTCCACAGGTTCTGCGCCGACTCGGGCGTCTTGGCGATGAGCACCAGCCCGGAGGTCTCGCGATCGATCCGGTTCACCAGCACCGGCTCGGCCACGCCGAAGCGCTCCTTGACCACCGCCCAGAGCGTCTGACTGAAATAGCGGCCGCCCGGATGACAGGGCAGGTTCCCGGACTTGTTCACGGCCAGCACGAGCGGGTCGTCAAGCACCGCCTCGACACGCAGGTCGGCAGGGGGCTCGGCGATGCCGCTGGCGTCATACGCCAGCACGTCACCCGCACGCAGCGCCGCGTCCGGCCGCGAACTGCCGCCGTTCACGCTCACCCGTCCATTGGCCAGCAGCTCCGCCCAACCGGACTCGTCATGATAGGTGAAGCGGGACGCCAAAAACTCGCCGAGCCGCCTGCCCGCGTCTTTCTCACGAATCGTGAACCGCATTTCGCGTCGCATCGTCACACGGGCCCTCCACCTTCCTGACTCCGCGCCCCATATGGCCGAGGCCCCCGCACACCCCCTGAGAGGCGTTGACATGGTGGGCCCAGCAGGGCTCGAACCTGCGACCAAAGGATTATGAGTCCTCCGCTCTGACCGACTGAGCTATGGGCCCGGAAAAGTGACGGCACTATAACACGGCCGGACGGCGCCTTCAATAATATTAACCCGCTTCAGAATCCGTCGTTTTATATTTTTCAAATTGCTTGGAGCACCCATTATGAACTAATATCAATAACCAAGTTAATTCGGTTCGCGCAAAGAACGACTGATCGGAGCGCCCTTCATGAATGCAGTTCGCCTTGTTGCCACACTCTCCATCCTGTGTGCGATACACGTGCAGGCCGCCGTTACGACCGATTTCTCGGGTGACTGGAACGGAACATGGTCGTCGACCATGTACCCGGGTCGCAGTTCCTGGATGAAGGTCACCGGCATGCGGCAAAACGGGAGTTCGCTGTCTGGATGGCTGGAGTTCATGACCACCTATTACGGGGCGTTCAGCATGTCCATCAGCGGGACAGCATACGGCAGCACGGGTGAATTCTACGGCTCGATTGTCGTCGATGGCGAAACCTACCGGATTCAATACACCAATGCCCGGATATCCTCGAACGGGACTCAGACGACGGGGAACTACACCATTACGGAGGGCGGGTCTTTGTGGGACTACGGGACCTTCACAATGACCCGTCCCATCTTCACGGTCTCGGCCCAGTCCAATCCTACAGCAGGAGGCACAGTCACAGGCGGCGACACCTTCCCAAAACACGCCTATTGCCTTCTCAGCGCTTACCCGAACGCGGGGTATGAGTTTCAATACTGGAAGGCGGGCTCAACCGTGGTCGGCTTTAGCCCCTATTACGCATTCTCCGTCACCGGCACTCAGACGTTGACCGCCTATTTCACGATGATACCCGCAACCTTGTCGGTCAGCCCAACAAGCCTACGTGTTCCCAATACTGCAAGTGTCATCTCTATCGGCATCACCAATCGAGGCGTGCTCTTCACAATGCCCTGGACGGCCGAGGTGATCAATACCGGAGAGGCGTGGGCTTCACTCAGTTCCCCCACCAACGGCACCGGGAACGGGACGCTGACCCTCTCCTGCACAGCCAATCCTACAGGAGGGATTGCAAGAGACGTAAACGTCCGCATTACGGCGCCAGGCGCGATTGGCAGCCCGTTCACTCTTGCCATTACACAAGACGGTGGCGACCTTGCCTCAGCCGTTGAGGGCACCGTCGGCGTGGCGCTCTCATACACCCTGCCCCCCAATTTCGACATACGAGGCATCCAGGAGGCACCCAAAGCGCTGATCCCTGCGGGCCTGAAGTGGGACTCCTCGCGACGTATGGTCAGCGGCATTCCGGCCCCGTCCGCTGTTGGCACCTATTCGCGCGCGATCACAAGCGAAGCCGGGGGGACCCATTCCTTCACACTCTCTATCGACGCCCTTCCGGACTGGGCGCAAGGCACGTTCAATGGATATCTTTCTGAGGGCGGAGGGACCCTGTCAATGAGTGTGAGCCCGCAAGGTAAAGTGACGGGTAAAATGACTCGCGCCGGAAAGAGCTATTCTTTCAAGTCGGCGTCGTATACGGGCGGTGACGCGTCAACGGGTTTTGAACTGGCCACGGCGCTCAAAATGGGCACTGAACAGGTCCCGTTGGTTCTTCATGTCTGCCGGGCCGCGGACTCCGACCGCCTGGGAATGGTCAGAGGCGTCCTGGGACAGGCAGCGACACCGCTGGTCCTCTTCCGCAACCTCTGGACGGAGTCGCCTGCCGAGATCGCCCCGTATTGCGGTTATTATACCGCCGCGTTACCAGGGAACGCCGCTTACGGAAGCGGTTATCTGACCTTCACAGTTAATCAGGCCGGCACCGTCAAGACCGTTGGCAAACTTGCGGACGGAACCGCGTTCTCGTTATCCGGCGTTCTGCTATGCGACGAGACCGGACGCTTGTTCACCTGGATCGAGACCGCACCCAAAACATACGCCGGCGGCGGACTCCAGGGCTTTGTTGAGTTCTATTCCCCGGAAGCGGGACGTACTGCGCTCAGAATGCTTGACGGGACTCCGTTTGCCTGGTGGACGTTAAACCCAATGGCGACGGGAACATACGGAGAGGGGTTCACGCGCGAGCTGGATCTCGTCGGCGGCAGTTACAGTACGATTGCGAACCTGTATGATGTTTACGGTGATCGCGTGCTGTCTGTTGACCTGGACGCTGATGCCGAAGCACCCTCTCTCGCTTTTGGCGCCGAACGCGTGCAGCCGGACCTCTGGAGCCCGACAGGAGTCAGCCTGATCTATTTAGTGAAAGGAGGTGTGCTAACCGGTCTAACAGCACCCGCATCCGCCAAGCCGACCGACCTTGACCGAGACGGCATCTTTGAGTATGACGAGTACAACCCTGTCGGTCTCACACTCGCACTTAATCGTGGCACGGGCATATTCAAGGGCTCTTTCAACGTGTGGTTCAACTTGCCCACAAACAAGCGGCTCAGTCAAAAAATCCAATTCGAGGGCGTTCTCAACCCGACCTTCGATGACGAGGCTGCCTTCTGCGGCGACCGCGGTTTCTTCCTCTGGGCCGAGTCGGCGAGGCTGCCGTCAGGCGGCAAAGACTACCGCTATAACCTCTCGTATGACTTTCTTCTCCGCTCTGAGTAAGCCGACCGCGCACCCCTCAGAGCCACGGCGGGCGGATCAGGCCGATCAGGCTGCCCTTCTCGTCCGTCGGGATCGGACAGGCGCGGATCGTTGTCCAGTCGATCCGGTGCGTCCAGCGCCCCTCCTCATGGCGGAACGCCTGCGGCCGCCGCGTGAACAGCACCCATAGGGAGTCGGCGGTCAGGCCGCCCTTGCCCACCGTCACGACCCCGTAGGCGCAGACGCCGAGTTCCTGCGCGACCGCCTTGCACAGCGGCAGGAGGTCGATATGCCAGTTGCTCACATGCAAGGCCAGCACGCCGTCCTCTTCGAGCCGGTCCAGGTAGAGCGCGAAGGCCTCACGCGTCGCCAGATGGTAAGGCACCGCGTCGCCGCTGTAGGCGTCGACCACCAGCACGTGATAGTGCGGGTCGCGGGCCTTCCGCTCCAGCTCCAGCATCCGCCGCGCGTCCCCCTCCACCAGATCGACCGCCGCCCGGGTGTCCGGCAGATAGGTGAACAGCCCGGAGGAGGTCGCGACCTGGACGACCTGCGGGTTGATCTCGAAGAACCGGTAGAGGTCGCCGGGGCGGCCGTAACAGGCCAGCGTCCCCGTGCCCAGGCCGACGACGCCCACACGCAGCGGCTGGCCGGCCGCGTAACGGGGGTGCGACAGGATCGCCAGCCCGCCTCCGGCCGGGCCGTAGTACGAGACCGGCTCGCCGCGCATCCCCGGCGCGAACGACTGGACCCCGTGGGTGGTCTGGCCAAACCAGAGGTAATGGACCGGATAGATACCCGCGCCCGCATGCGCCTCCAGCGTGCGCGTCACCGTCAGGCAGCCGTAGAAACTCCGCGCGCGGAATACGGCGCGTCCGTTCGAGGGCCGCACCGTCAGCACCGCCAACACCGCCCAGGCCGCGCAGCAGGCCGCCCCAGCGCCCCAGCGCGTCCGCGCTTCCGCACGCCCGGACGGCAGGCGCGCCGCCGCCAGGAACACCCCCAGCGCGAGCGCGAGCGGATACTCGGCCACCCGGTCGGTCAGCAGCGGGGTCGCCACCGAGGCCAGCAGCCCGCCGACCGCGCCGCCCACCGCGACAAACAGATAAAAGCGCCCCAGCCCGCCGCCCCTGGCGGGCCGCAGGTCGTACAGCCACCCGTGCAGCGCAGCCCCCGCCGCCAACAGCACCGCCATCCCGGAGACGGCGTTCGGCAGGAAGCTGCCCGCCCCCCAGTGACGCCGCGCGACCGTCGCGCCCGCCAGCGCCGCCAGCGCCAGGACACACCAAACCCGGCGCCACCGCACCTGGCCCGGCAGGAAGCCGACCACATAACTCAGCAGGTAGGCCGCCAGCAGCGCGACCCAGAGCAGCGGCATCGGGGTGACATCGACCATCAGGTGCGCCGTCACCGCGTTAAGCAGGAAGACGCCCGCACCGGGCAGCAGCAGCCAGAGCGCCGCACGCCCGCGCGGCACGCCCGCGCCCAGCTCGGGCGGCTCCGCCGCCTCGCGAACCGGCCCCGCTTCCGGACGCAGGGCCGAAACCGCACAGCCGTACACGCAGAAGCCGACCGCCAGCAGGTACCACTGCGCACGCAGCGAGACGAACGGCTCCAGCACGAACGGGTAGGCGAGCAGGCCCAGCAGCGAGCCCACGTTCGAGACGGCGTAAAGCGTGTAGGCGTCCTTCCCCTGCCGCCGCCCCTCCTCAAGCGCCTGGACATACGTGCTGCCCGCCGCCAGCGCGACATACGGCACCGTCACGAACAGCGCGACCCCCGCCAGCACCGCCAAAGGCCCCGCCGTCAGCCCCGACAGCCAGCCTAACAGCGGCACGCGCCAGACCGCCACCGACCAGAGCCACACGCCCGCACCGGCGAGCGCCGCCACATGCACACCCCTCCGCACTCCGCCGCCGGACCTCGCGCAGCCGGCGGTGAGCGCATGCGCATAGAGGTAGCCCGCCACCAGCAGGACCTGAAACGCCGCCAGACAGACGCACCAGACCGACGCGCCCCCGCCGAACACCGGCAGCAGGGTCCGCCCGAGGAGCGGCTGGATCTGGAACAGCAGATAGGAGCCAAGAAAGACCGTCGCGGCCGCGGCTGCCCGTGCTGGAATTACGCTTCGCATGTGTGTCCGCCACCCCTCGCGCCGAAACGGGACACCGCCTACTCCGACTGCGCCCCCCAGGGGTGCGCGTCGATCCACGCCTCCGCCTCAGCAAAGAGCGCCCGGTTCTTTTCCGCCAGGGCGGGCTTGTTCCGGAAGCTGGCGTCCAGCGCGCGGAGCAGGCTCCCGCGGGACAGCCCCGTCACCTCCAGCCGTCCGAGCGCGGCGAGCATCAGGGTGTTCGCCGCCTTCGGCGCGCCGAGCGAAGTGGCCAGCCGGGTCGCTGGCAGCGCCACCACCCGCACACCCGCAGGCGCCGCCACACGGCACGGCACGCTGTCATCCACCACCACCGTCCCGCCCGGCGCGACGAGCCCCACGAAGCGTTCGTACGCGGGGAGGCTCATACAGACCAGCACGTCCGGCCGGTCCACGGCGGGCGAGCCGATCGCCTGCCCGGCCACGACCACGGAACAGGCCGCGGCCCCGCCCCGCTGCTCAGGCCCGTAGCTCGGGAACCAGGTGGTGAAACGCCGCTCCATGCGCGCGGCCTCGGCCACACACACGCCCAGACTCATCACGCCCTGCCCGCCGAAGCCGGCGAACTTGAGCCGCCGCTCGCGGAAGGCGGGGTCGGGCGCAGGCGCGGCCGTCTCGATATCCGCCTCCTGCCCGAAAAACTGCGGGACCGTCGGCGCCGAGGCGCGCGGCGCGCGCGGCAGGGCCTCCTCGCTGTGGTCGCGCAGGCAGCCCAGCGGGAACTCCCGCTCCATCTCCTCCATGCAGAACCGCGAGGCCCTCACAGGATCCATCCCGACGCTCGTCGGACACGGCGAGATGAACTCGACAAACGCGTAGCCCTTGCCCTCGCGCTGGATCTCCAGCGCCTTGCGCACCGCCCGGCGCGCCCGCATGATGCGCGGGGTGTCGGCCACCGAGACGCGCTCGATGTAGACCGGCGCCTTGAGCTGGTTGAGCACCTCGCACACGCGCATCGGATACCCCTCGTGCCCGGGGTCGCGCCCCGCCGGCGAGGTCATCGTACGCATCCCCGCCAGCGACGTCGGCGCCATCTGTCCGCCCGTCATACCGTAAATCGCGTTGTTCGCGAAGAAGACCGCCATGTGCTCGCCCCGGCTGGCGGCCTGGAACGTGTTGTTAAAGCCGATCGCCGCGAGGTCGCCGTCCCCCTGATAGGCGATCACGATCGCGTCGCGCAGCGTCCGGTTGATCGCGGTCGCCACCGCCTGCGCACGGCCGTGCGCCGCCCCGATATTGCCGCAGTCCCAATAGTAATACCCGAACACGCTGCACCCGATGGGGTTCACCATGATCGTCCGATCCTGCAGCCCCATCTCGGCCAGCGCCTCCGCCACGATCTTATGGATGATCCCATGCCCGCAGCCGGCACAGTAGTGCGTGGCGTGCGTCTCGCGCCCGCTCCGCACGAACGACTCGTACATTCCCGACGTCCGCTTCTGCAACATGACGAACTCGCCCTTCCCGAACACTCAGCTTCCGAGGACACGCCTGGCCGCCTCGACCACCTCGCCGACCGTCACAATGATGCCGCCCAGCCGGTTCACCAGCCCGACCTCCTGGTAGCGCCGGCCCTCGCGCGCCAGATGGAAGAGCACGTCGTCGCGGAACTGCCCGACGCTGTGCTCCACCACGAGCACGCGGCGGCCCGCCGCGCACGCACACAAAGCCTCCGCCGGGAACGGGCTGAGCGAGACCGGCCGGAACAGGCCGGCGCGCACACCCCCCGCGCGCAACGCCTCGACCGCCGTACGGGCGATCCGGCTCGAGATGCCATACCCCACCAGCAGGACCTCGGCGTCCTCGCACTGGTAGGTCTCGCAGTAGGACTCCCGCTCCATCACCGCGTACTTGGCCTGGAGCCTGAGGTTGTGCGCCTCCTGCGTCTGCACATCGAGGAAGATCGACGTGATCAGGTTCCTGCGGGTCTCCGCCGTGCCCTCAACCGCCCAGGTGCGCGTCTCAGGCCGCGGCAGCTCGCCCTCCGGCAGCCGCAAGGTCTCCATCATCTGGCCCAGCAGCCCGTCCGCCAGCAGCAGCGCGGGCGTGCGGTAGGCGAACGACATCGAGAAGGCCTTGACCGTCAGGTCGCACATCTCCTGCACGCTGGCCGGGGCCAGCACCACGCAGCGGTAGTTGCCGTGCCCCCCGCCTTTGACCGCCTGGTTGTAGTCGCTCTGCTCCGGAAACACGTTCCCCAGCCCCGGCCCCGAACGCATGATATCCACCACCACGCCAGGCAGCTCGGCCCCGGCCATGTAGGACAGCCCCTCCTGCATCAGGCTCATCCCCGGCCCCGATGACGCCGTCATCGCCAGCCGTCCGGCCGCCGCAGCCCCGTACACCATGTTGATCGAGGCCGTCTCGCACTCCGCCTGCAGGAACTCGCGCCCCACCGCCGGGAACCACTGGGCCGCCGCATGCGCGATCTCGCTGGCGGGCGTGATGGGATAACCGAAATACACATCGCAGCCGGCATACAGGGCGCCGATCACAACCGCTTCGTTGCCTTTGACAAATTTGGTCATGCCGCCCACACACCCCCCCGGCCACCGGCGCCGCTACGGCTTCTGGACCGTGATCACGTACGGCTCGGGACAGTTATAATAGCAGGCCGCACACCCGGTACAGCCCCTGCCCGTATACTCGACCGGCCGCACACCCCTGAGGTTCAGCCTGTCGGACAGCCGCAGACACGCCTTCGGACAGGCGGCGACACACCGCCCGCAGCTCTTGCACTCGTCCGCGTCGATCAGCGGGCGCGGCAATCTGACCTCACCCCCCTCGGCTGCACTCTCCTCTTCAGACATTCGCCTCTCCAAAACCGAATCGTGTCACGTTACGCGTCTAGTGTGCCACGTTTGCCGGACTGAAGCAAGAAAACACGCGCCGCGCCGCAGGGCCCCGCGTTGCCAGTACGGCAGGCGCTACGAGCCTGCCGCCCCGGTCCGTACGTTGTACCGGCTTTAGCCGGCCCCGGTCCCCGAGCGCCCCACGGGAGCCCCCGCCCGCCCGGCTTGGCACGGGCAGGGATGCCCGTGCGACGTTGAGGCGGGCCTCCCTTCCGTGAGCCGGTCCGGTTCCCTGTCGCACGGGCATCCCTGCCCGTGCCCCCGGTCCCCGCCAGTACGGCAGGCGCTACGAGCCTGCCGCCCCACTCCAGCCCGCTAACCGGCTCCGTCATCCGGTCTGCTGCCAGACAGACCCCCGCGCATGTACACCGCTTAAACACGACGGTGAAATCATGTACGAAATTTACTGTTTTCCGTACACGAAGACTTCCGTATGTACAAATAATCAGATACTATCGACACATCAAACCGAAAGAGGTGCCCCATGTGGTTACCGGACAAACCCTATAACGACCTTCCGGCCCTGCCGCCCGCGACGGATGTCGAGACCCCCGCGGTCCTCAAAGCCTGCATCACGGCGTCGCGCCGCCTCGCGGCCCTGCACGCCTCCGCCGACCTGATCCCCAACCGCCACATCCTCACGAACACCCTGCCGCTCATGGAGGCGCAGGCCAGTTCCGAGATCGAGAACATCGTCACCACCGCCGACGAGCTTTTCCGCTATGCGGCCGTTGAAAACACCGACACCCTCTCGCCCGCCCTGAAAGAGGCCTTCGGCTACCGCGCCGCCATGCGGCACGGCATCGACCTGCTGCAGCGCCGCCAGCTCTGCACCAACACCGCCGTGGAGATCTGCCGCATCCTGCGCCACACCGACGCCGGCATCCGCTCCACGCCGGGCTGCTGCCTGCGGAGCCAGACCACCGGAGAGGTCGTCTACACGCCCCCGGACGGCGAGGCCGCCATCCGCGAGAAGCTCGCCAACTGGGAACAGTATGTGAACGGCCAGACCGAGACCGACCCCCTGATCCGCCTCGCCGTCGGCCACTACCAGTTCGAGGCGATCCACCCGTTCTCGGACGGCAACGGCCGGACCGGCCGCATCCTCAACATCCTTTTCCTCGTGCAGGAGAACCTGCTCTCCACGCCGGTCCTCTGTCTCAGCCGCGCGATCATCCGCGACAAGGCCGCCTACTACAGCCGGCTGAACGCCGTCACGGCGCACGGCGAGTGGGAGCCGTTCATCCTCTACATGGTCAACGCGGTCGGCGAGACCGCCGCCTGGACCCACCGCCGCATCACCCTCATCCGCCATCTGCTCGACGAGACTGCCGCCTTCATGCGCGGGCGTCTCGGCGGCACCTACTCGCGCGAACTCGCCGACCTGCTCTTCATGTGGCCCTACTGCCGTATATCCAACCTGGTCGACGCCGGCATCGCCCGGCGCCAGACCGCCGCCAGCTATCTGGACGCGCTGGCCGACGCCGGAGTGCTCGACACCGTCAGGCAAGGGAAAGCCAAGCTCTTCATGAACAAGCGTCTCCTTCCGCTCCTGCTCACGGAGTCGGAAACGTGGAAGCCGTTCCAATAACGGTTGCGCCCTTCCTCCCCGGTCGCGGCCGTGATCGGCTTCTGACAGAAAAGTGCCACAAGACCTTTTCGCATCATCAAATCCGCTGCCAATCGATAGGCGAGCGAACCCGGTTTGAGTGGTTCCGCTTGATGCCCATGGGTTACTTTGCAGAGTCACGATTTACAAGGCGTCTGGGATTGTTTTCCACAAACTCAATCGTGTTCTTGTATTTCCTCACAATTCGTGCATCCTTCGATTCGCCCATCATTTCACGCAACCGGCTCAGACACTGGTTCTCTCCGTTGATCATGACCCATCTGCCAAGAAGGCACCCTGGCAACCGTTTGATGGCATTTGCAGGTTCCTTTCCCTCGGCAAACGGCACATCTGAATAGGCGTAATTGAGGCGCGCATCAGCCGACAAACCGACCGCGTCCAGCCGTGCCACAGCCGAAGGACAAAGCAAGTAACCGAGCCGATCCTGGGCCTCCCCGTACTCATAGGCTTCAACAAGGGCCTTGCCAAAGTAAAGGCTGTGCTCGCAGTCGGCAAAGAAATCACCGCAAGCTACAGCGCCTCTCACCGGTATTCGGGCCATGATGAGAAAATGGACAAACCAACGCGCCACCATATCCATCGCGGCAAAATCAGAAGCCGAATCATCTTCAGAATAGATCAGGAACGTGTCAGAAAAACATGTGTGTCGGATTTTGGCCCACTTCTCCGTCCGCCGTTTCGCTTCCTCAACAGCCCTCGCATAAACACAGAAGATCCCGATGTAATTCCCCGTATTGATCAACTGCCGCGTACCCAACAAGTCGAAACAGCCAAGCCACCTTGTTTGGTGGCAGTTTTCATCAAAATGGACTTCGGCACTCATGAGTCAACCTTCCTCTCTATGGTCGTCCAACGTAATCAGCACAAAATCGAACCGGCCAAAGATCATAATAACTACGATTCACATGTACTGTGATTTCCAGAGTGCTTGCATGTCCATATTTTCATCGACCACGAACGGAACGCCCACAATTGACGAATACTGTTCTGCCCAACGCAAATGTAATTCCTTCAGAAATGCGCTAGACGGTTTAGGGGTGTCTTCAAAATAGCCTTCGTGCCAGAAGTGGGTCGGAACACCTGAGTTTCCGTATGTTACCGGCAAATTCGCAGAAAATGCCACAAAGCTTTCAATTGCGCTAAAGTTCTTTCTTAAAACATCAAACAGGTAATAAATGAGAGCGGCTGGCGGCAATGCGCGATTATTGGTGTTGGCAACAATCACCATGCCTGTGTAACCTTCGAGTCCAAACTCCTGAATAGTCGCCTTAATCTGTTTGTTGGCCTTTTCCAATTGCTTCCAGATGGATCTTCCAACCAAATGGATCAACTCTTTGCCACACTGCTGCGGCAATTTGTCAGCGGCAAGCACCTTTGGAACTGGATCAGTAACCCAGCCGTTGTCCCTCCATCTCTGCCAGAGTGCCGGAACACGGTCAGTTATAGTTTTGGCGCTAAATTTATCTTCCGTTAAACATTTGAGTTCAGCCACCGTTTTGTGCTCGTGGAAAATGTAGTCGGCGTTATTGAACGAGGGCGATTTAGAAATTGTGTCGGCTACCACGGTGCCGCCTATGCCTCTGACAACTTGATGGAATTCTTTCTCTATGTCAAACCTCGCGTGCATCTTACAACCTCAAACGGCATGACACTATCCGTTACGCCAGTGTCCGGCTTTATCAAAATGGGGAGAGCCGGAATACCCAAACGCATTCCACAGCATGTCGCACAGCGGGCAAAGAAGCACTTCAATTTCCACATCGTAATCAAGAATGACGATCTCCGGAAAAATCAGAACATCCCTATCGCTGCGACCCTGGGACTCGCTGGAACCTGGCCATGTTTCACTACGCTTGAGTTCATAATTCTTCACGCCGACAAGCGTGTAAAGAAGGTAAATCGGGGAAGGTAATCCCAGCGAGCGCATGGTTTTCGTGTACTTACGCACACCTTCAAGTAACTCACTCTCAATGACACCGCTTGGAAGGTATTTGTGTCCGCTATACTCAGCAAATGTCTGAACCGCTTCAATAACTCCATTGCGATAAATCTGAGTGTAGGCGCGTTGAGGCGTCTGTTGCGGACCACAATACGACACTGCGCCATCGAAATTCAGCTTACTTTTCCAGCCACTTGCGCCAAGAGGCTTCAAATGTGCGGCATCCTTCTCTATTTCCACCACGTCTACACGCGCTGATGCCCTCGGCCCATCGAAAGGAATAAGATGCAAGATACCTTTTGCCCCCTCCTTTAACGGAACAGGGGTCTCAGACGCCATGACCGAAGCGATGCGATTCAGACGAAACTGCTTTATGCTGTTAAACTGCTCCTCCGTGTCGATACACGAGCGCCGGATTTCCGACACATCCATCTCGTACTTGCCTGCTGAATTTCTTGCGTAGAATCTGCTGTGATTGTTTGCATTAACACGATGAGGCCCTGCATAGCTTCGCGGCACCTCAATGACGATAACGCATTTACCGTTTTCGAGCCTGACATGTTTTATCCGAATGCCGACAATTACGGGTTCAATGCCAGCGCGGATGACTTGTTCAAGTTTAAGAGTCGATTGATCCGGATTGTCCACATCTATGCCGCAACATGAATTCGCAACGCCTTGCTCGTCAGCCATGCCGATGAGCAGTCTCCCGCCAACCGTATTTGCGAATGCGCTGACTTGCGCTAAGAACGGGATTTTGTCGCTGTCCGCTTTACCGGGATACTCTCTCTTGTATTCCAAGTCGCGCCCTTCGGGTGCCTTTGAATCCACTAATGCTTGAAGGTCAGACTCATCAATACTTTCAAAATTGTTCCACATAAAACCCCGGATGCGTTGAATGTTGCAGGCCTGAGCCGATTATTTCACCCCCGTCTCTTCCCCTTCTTCTCCGCCGGCAACAGCGGCGCTGTGTAGCGCTCGTAGAGCGCGAAGAGGAACTCCACACGCTGGGCGTTCGACGTGAAGGCCTGCGGCCGGTAGCAAGCGTCCACCGCGCGGTCGAGGTCGGCATGCGCCTTCACGAGATCTTCCGGCATGGTCAGCGGGTCGTAGAGGTCGGCCAGATTCGAAAGCGGATGCTTTGCCCGCGCATCGAGGACGGCCTGCGCTTTCGCCGCCACGGCGGCCTTCTGTTTAGCGGTCGGCTTCTCAGGCCACGGGAAGGTGTTGTAGACCATCGAGCCTGAATAACGGTAGTCGGATTTAAGTCGCCCGCCAACTTGTCTCACCCACGCCATATGCATGGCGGAGGTCAATACGCCGAACAAGAACAGATCGGATGACGGCACAAGGAAATTTGTGTTGGCGGAAATCACTTCGGGCGACACAAGGCCGATCGGGATGTACTGCCGCCGCTCGGACGAAACCTCGGGAATCAGGATGTATTCTTGCGCCGGCTGCGAGCGGTAGAAGAAGAGGGCCGGCGTTGAGGCGGCCTTCTGTGTGGGCAATGCGCTGCTCTTCTCCCGAAAGGCCCTGACCTTTTCCACGCGATCCAACACCATCGGGAGGTTTCGCATTTCTGACGGCTCAACGCCCTGCAGCCAGAGGCACCAGCGCATGTTGCCGTTGATGAAATCCTCTGAGCCCGTGAACCGTTTCAGGTACTTCTCAGCGCCCGGCTCCGCAGCGATGAGCGCGGCCTTCTCCTCGTCCGTCAGGATGAGGTTGCCGCCGTCTGACGGCTTGTTGCCGCAGCGCGTCTCGGGGACGGGGGAAAGCGGCTCCTGCCGCTTGGTCACGTAGGAATCCGGTCCTGGCGTGAGATATGGGCTGATGTTGGCCGTTTCGGTCACCGTAGCCGCCCCGTTTCCGGAGTCGTAATCGAACAGGCGTTTGGCGGGGATATCGAACGTGGCGAAGCCGATGATGACCACGTGGACATGGGCCTTGCCGCGAGCCTCGCTCTGCCACTGGAACGTGCGGTGCGCGAAGTGGATCTTCACGCGCCTGCCGAACAGCAGCCCCCAGATCAGCGGCACCTGCTCGCCTTGGGTGATCGAGTTGGTGGACACGAAGCCGACCACGATGGCGGTGCCCTGGATGTAATCCGCCGCTCGGTAGTGCCAGCAGGTCACGTAGTCGAGGTCGCCGATATTTTTGAAACCGCCGAACACGGCCGACATGTCGGCTTTCTGCTCGGAGGTCTGGTAGTGCTTGCCGATGAAAGGCGGGTTGCCGAGAACGTAGGAACATTGGTCGGGCGGCAGGATCGCCCGCCAGTCGAGTCGCAGGGCGTTGCCGAGAACGATGCGGGCGGATTTGCGCAGCGGCAGGCGCACGAAATACTGGCCAAACGCCTCCGAAAGGCGCATGTTCATCTGGTGGTCCATGAGCCACATCGCCACCTCGGCGATGCGGGCGGGCCACTCCTGGATCTCGATACCGGTGAAGACGTCCACGTCCACGCGCGACAGCTCGTGGACGTTGAGCTGCAATTGCACCTCGCCGCCGAACAGGGCTTTGAGGACTTCGATCTCAAGCAGGCGCAGTTCGCGGTAGGTGATGACGAGGAAGTTGCCGCAGCCGCACGCCGGATCGAAGAACCGCAGCTTGCCCAGCTTCTCGTGGAACTGCCTGAGCATGGCCTTGCTGCGCCGGGCCTTCTCGAACTCCGCCCGAAGGTCGTCCATGAAAAGCGCGTTGATGACCTTAAGAATGTCGCGCTCGGCCGTGTAATGCCCGCCCGTCTGGCGGCGCTCCTTGGGGTCCATCACGCCCTGGAAGAGCGAACCGAAAATAGCGGGGGAGATGCGCGACCAGTTAAAATTCGTGCAGGCGACCAGCGCTTCGCGCATAGCGCGGCTGAAATCGGCGAAGCCCAGCCGCTCTTTGAACAGCTCGCCGTTGACGTACGGGAAGGCGGCAAGCAGCTCGTCGAGGTTCTTCTGGCGACGCTCGGGCGGGGTGTCCAGCACCTCGAAGAGGCGGGCCAGATGCAGGCCGAGGTCGGAGCCGTCCTTGGCAGTCTTGTTCTCGATGTAGAGCGTGAAGGTCTCGGGCTCGAAGAGACCCGTGTCCTCCGCAAAAAGGCAGAAGAGGATGCGCACAAGGAAGCGCTCAAGGTCGTGCCCCTCGTAGCCGCCTTCGGCCAGCGCGTCGTGGAGGTCGCCCAGGATCTCCACGGCCTTGATGTTGATCGGGTCTTCCTCGCGAAGGCGGTGCTGCTTGTAGCCCGCGATGAAGGCGAACTCCTGAATGTGCTTGTGCAGCTCCTTCAGCGGGAACTCGGTCTTGCGGTAGTGGCGGGTCTCAAACAGCGGCAGGTCAAGCTGCTCGCCCGGTTCCAGATCGTACAGCGCCACGCGGTCGAAGTCCGACAGGATCACATAACGCGGCAGGTCCGCATGGCGCTGTTCGCGGGCGATGTCCTGGATGTAGCTGAACGCCTGCGACTCGGCTTTGTCCAGGCTTTTGCCCCGGCTCTTGTGTTCGGCCAGCATCACCCCGCGCCAGAATAAGTCGATGTAGCCGTACTGGCCGTTGATCTTGCGGACCGGCTCCTCGAAGGTGGCCAGAAGGCGCCGACGCACACCAAATACCGAAAAGAACTCGTCCCAGAAAGACTTCGCCTCCGCATCCTCGCGATGCTCGTCAGCCCACTCGCGGGAGAAGCGGATGGCGTTCTGTCTGATCTCATTCCAACTGATCGGCATGGTGGCTACGGCCCTTTACTTTACACATGTCTAAAGTACCACAGCCATGCTGTGCCGTAAAGCGCACACAAAATGCCAGCTCTTTCCCTACTTCGCCTTCTCCACCGCCGTTCGCAGCTTCTCCACGCGCTCGGCGTGGTCGTAGCGGGCCGCGGTCGCGTCCTCGGTCCAGCCGCCCAGCCGCTTGTTAGTGCCTTACGGACCAACAACAGCGATCAAATACAAGCTGTTTGGGAATGATGGAAGATCCATGCGAAGGCACGCGCTTCAACACCACCCTTCCACCCTTCCCGCCCAGGTTACGGCCTTGGCCCGCCTTGAGCCCTGCCCCGCAACAACAAAAAACCGCGTAAGCGATTGTGCTTACGCGGTTTCCGAATTCTTTAGAGTGGTGGAGGTAGGGGGAGTCGAACCGACCATCACGCCGTAAATATTGAAATTATCGACGTTTTTCAACCAAAATGACTTAATTAATGGCAAAAAACCGCGTTTCGGGGTGGTCGGATTAGATCGATTAAACGGGTTTAGCCATACCTTAGCCATACACGATGTCTCGCAGGGTTTTCCGGGGTTCGCTCTTCGGACTTCGGACGCGGCTGATTCTGTTTCGATGCCATCCCCTACTCGGCTGCCTAGCGCCGCCACGTCAATTGAGAGGGGTTCGGCGGCATTGGCCTTGCCGCCCGCCGCAGCCGCTGCAGCGGCGGGGACAGGGCAGGTTGTCGTGGCAGCAGCGCTTGAACCAGGACCAGAGATCCCACAAGAGGCTTAGGCGGATTTTTTTCCGCAGCCGGACGCGGGACAGATGATCCCCTGCCCGTCCGGCATGGTGTCGCTGACCGCGCGGCGCAGAAGCACGGTGATCATGTTGGAGCGGTTGCGCTCTTCCTTGAGCGCGATTGCGTCTATGGCGTCAACCAGCCCCTGCGGGATGGAGATGCTGATCTTGGTGCTGCCTTCGGCGCGCAGATGATGCCTGTTCCCGGTCTTCATGCCTTGCCTCTCTTGGTATGAAAATAGAATAACAAATATTCAGTCTGAATACCAATAACGAAGTTGTCCTATTTTTTCCGCTTTGGGACTTGTTTTGGCGTGCTACGGCGTGCTACCTTATCCGATATGAAACCGACGACGACCTGCGGGAAGATCAGTCTGGCGCTGCCGCGCGAGCTGCTGGCGAGGCTCGACGAGACGGCGAAACGCGAGGGCCGGAGCCGCTCGGCCCAGGTGCGCTTCACACTTAACAGGGCCCTGCCGCGGACGCCTGCTGCGGAAGAGAAGGAGTAGCGATCGCTATGACTGTGGTGTTGCAGATGGAGCCGCTCTGGGCGAACGCGGCGAGCATGGCGGCGCTGTACGGGGTGCCGCGGCGAAGGTTGCTGGAGCTGGCGAAGGCGGGCACGATCCGGGCCCGGAAGATGGCGCCGGACAGCCGCTCGTCGACGACCGTCTACCGGACGGCGGACGTGAGGGACTGGCTGGAGAACGAGGCGGCGAAGCCGCGCCTGGCAGCGTTTGAGCCGCGGCATGTGCGTCGGGCCGAAGGCGGGGAGGCGCCGACGGAGGCGCGGCCGCCTCACGCGCTTATGCCGTGACAGGGAGGCGGATATGGACGCGGACGGAACGACGGGCGGAGGGCCTGACGCGGCGCGGAAAACGGGGGACACGGTGTTCCTGACTGGAGAGGAGTATCTGGCGCTGCTGCGCCAACAGGGCGAGGCGGCCTCGCTGGCGGCGTACGTGACCGGCGTGCTGTCGGCGGGCCGCCTGAACCGGGGCGCGGCGGAGCTGATCCGCTCGGCCTGCAACAGGTACCTATCGTAAGAAACGACAGGGAGGTGAGTGGATGAAGGGTGTCTATGGCTTTACGGTGAAGCCGCACTGGGGCCTGCTGATCCGGGCGGGCGTTAAGACGGTGGAGAACCGGAGCTTCCGCGTGCCGCCGGGGTTCTACCTGGTGCATTGCGCGAGCCGGGTGACGCTGGGACAGTGGGCAATAGCCAGGGACTGGGTGGGCGACCGGTTCGGGCCGGAGGTGCGTTTCCCGCCGTACGGGGAGTGTCTGGCGTGGCGCGGGTGCGTGTGCTGCGGCGTGCGCGTGGTCTCGGCGCTGACGAGGTCGGAGAGCCGCTGGGCGATGCCGGACCGGGTGGCGTGGGAACTGGAGGGTGTGATCCCCTACCCCGTCGGCGTCCGGACGCGGGGCGGGCTGGGTGTGTGGCCGGTGGACTCGGATGTGGTGCGGACGCTGAAACGGCTGACTCAGGGAAGGGGCGAGCCATGATCGAGGTGACGGGGCGGAGTTTGCACCGCGTGGCGTTCGACACGAAGGATCCGGCAGAGGCGGTGCGGCGGTTCCGGGCGCTGTTCCCGGGGGCGGCTGTCGGGAGTGTGGGCGGCGTGGCGCTGGTCGGGCTGTGCGAGGCGTGCGGCAGGCCGGTCTTGGAGGGCGAGCCGTATGAGGCGGACGAGGGCGCGTACCTGTGCGGGGAGTGCTGCGGGGCTTGCTCCGAGGTACGGGGCGATGAGGACGAGCTTTTTGCCGCCGCCGGCGGACGGTGAATACACCTCGAAAATCTAAGTCCGCCCTGCCCCGTACCCGCTCCGCTGTTTGGGGGTGGCCGAACGGCCCAAGGGCTATCAGAAAGGCAAAACATGAGGAGCATCTTTCGTGCGCTCCGGGGGCTGTGCTCATTCGCCTGGGCGGTGGCGAGGTCCTGGTGGGTGTTTCTGGGCGAGGAGGGCGTCGAGGCGGACGATCCGGACAAGGAGCGGGAGAGTTAACCGCGAATCAGGCGAATGGCGCGAATGGGGATTCCCGGACATAGGATGAGGACGTCGCGCGAGATGATCGAGCGGGCGCGGGCGGCGCAGAAGGTGACGCGGCGCACCAAGGTTCGGATGTCGCGGGAGCTGTACGAGCGGGCGGCGGTGTGCGCCCGCGAGGTGGACGAGACGGTCTCGCGCTGGATGGAGCTTTGCACGCGGCCGGGGCAGCTCGAACGGGCGCAGGCGGCGGGCGTGGCGGTTCCGGACGAATGGCTGACGGCCGCGCGCGGGGGCGTGGTCGCGACGGTGGACGGCGCGCATGCCGACCACGGCCGGCTGCGGCTGTGCGTGGCGGCGGTGGTGCTCCGGTGCGAGGCGCGGCGGCCGCCGCCGGTGGAATGCGCGCTGCGCGAGGGCGTGGACTATTATGTGGACCGAAGAGAGAGTTAACCGCGAATCACGCGAATGGCGCGAATGGGATACGCGATGAAGATTTGCGGGGAGTGCGGGCTGTTCTGCTCGTGCGGGGCGCTGTGGCCGTGGGGGCTGTGCCTGCCCGCAGGCGACCGACTCGTTGAGGCGGCCGCGGCCGCGTGTGTGTGCTGGGAGGTGGACTTGCGCGGGGCGGATCAGAGCGACGGGGAGCGGGAGAAGTTCGAGAGTTCTCAAGTTCTTAAGTGCGAGAGCGGGGAAGCTGGTGATGAAGGAGCTGAGCGCGGGAACGGTGAAGGCGCAATGGGGGCTGCTGATCCGGATGGGGCTAAAGGCGTGCGAAAACCGGAGTCACCGCGTGCCGCCGGGGTTCGGCAGCGAGCACGCTTCCGGCAGACTGAACTATTCTGAGTGGTGCGTTGGCCGTCGGCGATCACCAACACCCAGAGCCGAAGGCGAAAGGGTGTTGGGTATGTCGCATTGTTCGCCAGTCTCATCTCTTCATAGCGGAATGAGGTGTCACAGGCTCACATATCCTTTGCGAATTGCGAAGTCAAGAGCCTGCGGTAGTGCCTCGACCGGAAACTCTCCACCACGCGCGGCTTTACCGTTCTTGTCAAACCATGTGAACTTCACGGATTTCGCCGTGCCAGTTCCATCATCCCAAGAGGCAACACCCAAACGGATCTCGCATCCGGAATTGAGTTTCGCTTGTTCTTTGTGCTCTACTTGCATCTCTTCCGTCCCTTCATTTCTGGGTCTTGCAGTTCGTCACTCGTTCATCATCGTCTGTCTTCAGCGAACGCTCAGCATCAGCGGCGGCGCGCAACGTCGTCCGCTGCATGCTGTTGTTAGGCTTCGGGTTGCCGGTTCCCGGGCGGGCTTGCTGGCGACTTTTCGGCTGCACTGATGATGATTGCCACGCTTAAAATGATCGTGAGCCATGCTCCAATGGAGAGGATGTGTCCGGCGACTTCGAGAACGCCTTGGGTGGCGCGGTCACCACCTTCCCCGGCGATCCTGATCAAGCCGTAGAGGATCGCGACGAGGGGGACAATTCCGCTGATGGCGCCAACCCCACGGTTGTTGTATCCAGAGAAGCTCAGCAGGATGGTAGCTCCGGCCAGAATCGGGATTACCCAAGCGTAGTTACCGTAGGAGCCGAGCTGTCCGAGATTGTAGCCTGACATGCCAACGCCGATGAGCTGTATCCACGGCATGAAGAAGGCCGCTAGAAGCCCAAAGGCACACACGAGAACGGGTTTCGAAGACTGCGGATTGAGGTTCATGGGTTTCTCCTCTTGTTGAGTTCGTAAGCCTTGTATTAGCCCTCAGAAATAGCATAAGGCATATGACAGGTCACCGTCAATACCTCAACGGTTGAGCGGTATGCCAAAGACGCCTATCGCACTTGGACATCACTACCTATCCTCATTATAACTGGCATCTCTTACGCTGAAGAGAAGAAAGACCCGCATTATGCACCACCCCGTTTTCAATACGCCAGAAAACCAAAAAATGATCCTGCGGAGTGGGATCTTGTCTTTAAACAGATCGGCGACATGTTAGCCCTTACCATGCCCTTGAGCAAGCCGTAGGCGTCTGGTGTTATATTCCAGGGGACCCGGCGGGAGACGGCATCGGGGCGAACGACGGGCTGGTGGCCGCGCCCCCCGCGGGCGCGGCGTTTTTTTTGCGGCACGAAAAGGCCTGGGCGGCCGTTTCCGGCCGCCCAGGCGGGGGTCAGGGGAGCAGCTCGGCGATGGTCTTGGGCGTGGTGTAGTAAAGATCCAGCTCGGCGCCGCAGTCGAGCAGCTCGGGAATGCTGATGTAGCCGAGTTCGGCGCCCATGCCGAGGTCGGCGACGCCGAAGGCCTGTACCTGGCCGGCGTGGTCGGGGTCGGCGTCCTTCTCCACAATCCACCAGTCGCAACCGCCGATGAAGTAGTGAAGCGGGGCGAGGGCGGCGCGGCCTTGGGCGTCGGTCTCGCGGGTCTTGGGCATGGCCTGCCATACGGCGTGAAGGCGGGCTATGACAGCGCGGAAGTGCTCGGCCTCCTCGCCGCGCGCGGCGGCGAGGATGACGGTGCATTGCTCGGGGGTGGTGAGGGTCCGCAGGGTGGCGAGGGCTTCGGGGGTGGGTAGCGTGTTCATGTGGGGGTGTCCTTTCGGTGTGCGTTTGCCAGCGCTCTATGGGCGTTTGTGATTGACGCTTCATAGAGTTTGAGAACTGGGTCGGCCTGTCGGCCTTGCCTGTAACGCTTCAGCTCTGCCGCGTGGGAGTCCTCGAAGAGTTCGACGAGTTCTTCCAACGCCGTGAATAGTTCGTCCGTAGCGTTGGGACCGGCGGCGGTGTTGCGTTTGCCATTGGTGTTCATCCTCAGGTGTCCTTTCGGTGTGTGGGAGGGGGGCGCGGCGGACCGCGCCCGTACGGGGTTCAGCGTGCGGCGGCGCGGCGCTCGTCGGCGGCGCTGTCGGCCAGCGCCTCCAAGCGGCGGCCTTCGTCGATGGCGGCCTGCCAGCGGGCGGGGTCTTTCACGCATGACAGGCCGGAAGCCTTCTTGAAGGCGTGGGCGGCGTCGGCGTACATGTCGGCGATCTCGAGCCAGCTTTTCATAGTCGGGGTTCCTTTCGGGTTGAGAGAGGGCGGCCACGAGGGCCGCCCGTACGGGGTTCTATTCGAAGGCGACGAGGTTCTTCTCGCGGAGGGAGACGTAACCGGGGGTCATGTCGGAGGGGCGGCCGCAAATCACATGGTCAACGATGCGGATGCCTAGGATTTTGGCGGCGTCGATCAGGCGGCGGGTGATGTCGCAATCCTCCTTGCTGGGGGTGGGGTCGCCTGAGGGGTGGTTGTGGGCGAGGATGAGGCTTGCGGCGCTCTGCCTGACGGCCTCGCGCATGACCTCGCGGGGGTGGACGGGGCAGGTGTCGAGCAGGCCGCGCAAGCATTCGACGGGCGAGCCGATGACCTTGTTTTTCGTGTCGAGCAACAGGACAAAGAAGGCCTCTTGCGCGTCGCCGCTGGTGGCGGCGGACATGACGGGGCGCATGAGCCGGTAGGCGTCCTCGGGGGTCCGGACGGAGGGGTTCTTTACGGCCACATAGGCGGCGCAGGCCTCCATCGCGGCGGCGTAGTCCATGGCGAGGGCGAGGGTCTCGGGGTTGCGTTTCATGGGGTCGTTTCCTTTCGGGGGAGGGCGGCCACGAGGGCCGCCCATACGAGGGGGGCTATTCGTGGGGGAAAGAGGCGTCGCCGAAGACAAGGCCGGTGCCGAAGCCGAGGGCGTTGAAACAGGCGCGGATGGTGTTGCCGCCGACTAGGACGTTGTCCACGATGAAGGTGCGGCGGCAGGGGATGGGCCTGCCGGGCCTGCGGGCGATATTGTGCTCGGCGACGCTGACGGCGGGGCCTCTGGTGCGGTGGCGGTCGCAGGTGCTCGGGGAGGGCGCGGTGCGGGTCAGGATGTCGTGGACTTCGGCCCCTCCCTTCACGTGGGCAGCGATGGCCTTGGCAAGGCGGCGGTTGGCGGCGGTGTCACCGGTGTGGTCGGGCGCGGGGATGAGGTTGCAAGGCCCCCACACAAGCGCGGCCATTTCGGCGGCGGCGGCCTGTAAGGCGGCCTCGGGACAGTCGGCCTCTTTGAGCATGTAGGAGAGGGCGCGGGTCTCGCGCTCGTAATCATTCAGGGGGCGGGTGCGGGGGGAGACGTAGCGCCGTGCGGCGCGGGTGGTGCTGTAGGGGTGGCATGCGGTGTTCATGGTGTGTCCTTTCCGGGGTGTGGCGAGGTGTGACAGAACGTCTGCTCTGACTGAGCCGGAATCCTCACCGGCGGTACCCGCCGCCGTGGACGCCGGACTCAAACCGGCCCTGCTCTGCAATCTCTGAAGTGACTGAGTCATAACGCTGCCCTTCCTTTCGCCATCATCCTCGCCTGCGCTGTTTGCGATGATGGCGGACAGGGAGGGCAAGGGCGTTATCAGCCACGGGGATTGCAGACAGGACGGTGCGGGCGCGGACGGGACCTGCCGGAAGGGGGGAGCGGACGGTCAGGAGGGACGGATGACCGGGAGCATGCCACCAGCCGCGCCGTCGGCAACGGGCATGACAAAGGCGGTAGCCCGCCGGCGCGAGTAGCCGAAGCGTTGGCGTGACCGGGTGCAACGGCGCGGCGCGGGGGTGCCGGGAGCGGTCTGAGCGGCGGTAACGGCGGTGTATCGTGCCGGCCTTGGGCCGGGAGGGTCCGGGAGGGAAAGGCCCGGCCATCGCTCCGGGGGCGGTCCGATGCGGGCGTGCTTATTCGGAAACGTCAAATCCAAGTCCGCACAGGCCGCACCCGCTCCGCGATTTATGTGGGGATGCCGTCGAGGCGCGAGTTTAGGCGAATCCGGGCTTGATGCTCATCGCGCTAACCGATACGATTGACATGAACTTGCATGGGGCGAGTTTACGGCCTAGGGCAGGCGAAATAACAATGTTGGCGCAACAAGAAAAGGGAGATGAGAGATGACACCAGACGAGATTCGCACGTTGGTCAACAACTCTACGCGAGCTGACTGGCACAAGCACTCAGAAGCGGCGGCGATGTTCGGATCCGACATCGACGTTTCGCTGGACTGGGGCGAAACCATCAACTCCAATTTCACGGAGCCATGGCACCAGAATCTTCCCGATCCTGGGGCCTCGTCCATCTCCGTTGTCCTCCAGCACAACGGGAATCCTGTCAGCAGTTGGACGTTTGTTGTCGTTGATGGCGGACGCTACTTAGTGCCCCTCCCGCGCTCCGGCGCTGGCGGTGGGTATGAATTGAGTTCGGACATGATGCCCCTCGGCAACCTGATGTTCGATCTCTATCATCCAGGCGGTACCAGCAGCTCGCTCACTGACCTTCTCAATAGATGTAATGTGATTATTGTGTAGGGAGCGCCAACAAAGCTTTGCACGATACCGCCGGGGGCCGCGCGGACGTGTCCCCCGGCGTCGCGTGAGGAACGACGTTGGGAATGTTCGCTTATGAGTTTTGTGGCATTTATAGTCGGAGTTGCTTCAAGCTTGGTGGCGGCGGCCATGTGGCATGTGCTTGTAAACTTTGGCAACTACGTTCCGTCAAGGTACCCAGACATAAGGGGCGAGTGGGAAGGCAGGTATACAGAGAATGGCAGAGAGTTGGTGGAGCGGATATTTGTGACCCGCCAATTTGGGAGAAGAATCAGCGGTCATTTCACGGCCGAAGATAATGGCATGACGTTTAATTATCGTCTCTCGGGAAGGTTCGTGTATCACAACTACATCGAAATTTCCTTCGCTCCGAAGTGCAACCGACATTCTGATTACGGCGTGGGGATGCTCAAGGTCGCAAACGACGGAGAGTCAATGTCCGGGGGTTCTGTTAGCTTTAACTTTTCGTCGGCAGACCTTGAGCCGCGACGCTACTCTTTGCGGCGATCAAGTCGCATAACAACAGCGTGAACTCGGACGCCATCTGCGTTGCGCTCCGTTGGGTTCCGGTTACGCTGGTCGTTATTGTTTTGACTGCGCCTTCCATTCTTCCTCTGTGAGCAGCCGATCCCCCACCCTGTAAAGTTCGCGGTCTTTTCTTGGCAGGACGCCGAAGCGGTTTTTCTTGAGGGTGCAGAGGTAGACGGGGTTGTTCTCGGTGTTCTCGTCGGGCTGGCGCATCTGGATCCAGCGCCAAGCGTCGTAGCGGATGGCGTCGGAGTAGCGCAGCTCGCCCTCGCGCGATTCGGTGCAGACCACGATGAAGCGGACGCCGAGCGAGACCGCGAGGTCGCGGACGGTGTTGGAGGCGAACGAGACCTGTTGCTCGATGTTGAGGCGGGCTTGGGCGGGGTCGGGCTGGAGGGCCTGGAGGTAGTCGAGCACGATGAGACGCGCCCCGCGGCGGACGACCTTGTGGGCGAAGGCGGCGAGGCGGGAGGGGGTGCGTGCGCGGTGTGTGATGTGGAGCGGCCAGCCCTCGGAGCTGGCCTTGGCGGCGAAGAGGCGGGACCAGTCGGCCTCGTTCGCGACGCCGGCCATGAACTTGCGGTAGCTGGTGCCTGACTGGTCGGTGAGGGTCTGGCCGGCGATCTGGGCTTCGGACATCTCAAGGGTGACGAGGGCGGCGGGGACTTTCTCGACGCCGCAGACGTGGGTGAGGATCTGTCGGGCGAGGGTGGTCTTGCAGCTTCCAGCCTTGCCGGAGATGACGATGAGCTCGCCGTCCTGGATGCCGCCGGCGCTGTCGAGGAAGGCGAAGCCGGACCTGACGCGGCTGGTGCCGTCGGCGGCCTTGCGGAAGGCGTCGACGGCCTGGTCGGCGGCCTCGGCGAAGGTGAGGCCGGCGGCGGCGGGGTCGGCGTCGTGGCGGGCGAGGAGGCGCATGAGGTCGTTCTGGACCATGTCGGCGGGCTCGGTCTCGAGGCGGCGGTAGGCGTCGCCGAGGATCTTGCGGAGGAGGCGGGACTCGTGCTTGAGGCGGAGGAGCTGGCCGTAGTAGGCGGCGTGCGCGGCGGAGGGGGTGAGGTCGATGGCGTGGCTGAGGTACGGGCCGGCCCAGCCGTCGGCGTCGCCGCCGCCGTCGGCGAGCGTCTGGCGGACGCTGAGGGGGTCGACAGGGCAGCGGTCGCGGGCGAGGAGGCGGATGGCCTCGAAGGCCTGGCGGGCCGGACGCGAGGCGAACATCTCGGGGGAGACGCCGAAGTCGGCGGTCTCGGAGAGGGTGGCGTGGTAGTCGAGCAGGAGGCAGCCGATGAAGGCGGCCTCGATGTCGGTGTCGAGTTCGTGGGTCATGGCGGAGGGTTTCCGTTGGGGGGGGTCAGGAGTACCACTCGCCGCGCGGGCGTTCCGCCGGGGGGGCGTCGTGCGCGGGCGGGGGCGTCCTGCCGTTGTTGAAGTTTGGGACGGGGGTGAGGGTGAAGGTGATGGGCCTGCGGCTGCCGCCGCCGCCTGATGCTGGGCGGATGTAGCCGTGCTCCGTGAGGTAGCGCTGGGCGCTGAGGATGGTCTGGCGGGAGAGGCCGGTCTCGCCGCGGAGGGCCGAGAGGGTGCGCGAGGTGGACCAGGACTGGTTCCGGATGGCGTCGCGCAGCATGCAGAGCCAGACGGCGAGGGCGGTGTAGCGCTTGGCCTGCAGGAGGTCGAGCGCAGCCTTGTCGGGTACGGGGGTCCATCGGCTGGTGTTCGGTGGCTGTGGCATTGCGAGGGCCGTGCCTGTGGGGCTGACGTGGGGCCGGTCACGCGGGCGGCTCTGGAGGCGGGGGCGGAGGGCGCGCGCCGCCGGGGGCGGGCGGCGCGCGGGTGACGATGAGCGCGTGGACGTCGCGGTCGAGGTAGCCGAGGGCGCGCCTGCGGCCGGGCAGCCTGACCTGTGGCAGGATGCCCTGCGCGGCGAACTTGTTGACGGCGCGGGGTGTGACGCGAAGGATGGCTGCGGCCTCGTCGCGCGTGAGGAGGCTGGCGCGGGGCGGCTGCGTGGGCGTGGTTGCGGTGCGCATGGTGTTCCTTTCCATTCCGCTGGGTTCTTGGTCGGATACGGTAGCACGCCCTCCTACTCTACGACAAGCCGAAAGCGGGGCGTTTTAGGGCTTGCGCGCGCTGCGGCGGGTTTGTTAAGTAGCGGCCATGAAAGCCCCGGTTCCGGATCTGTTCGACAAGGACAAGGCGTTCGCGCCGGCCGCGCAGCCGTTGCGGTCGCGTAAGCGCGAGCGCTTCTGCCTGGAGGTGTCGGGCGAGTGCTGGGGGAACAACACCGAGGCGTACTGCAGGTCGTTCGGGGCGGCCGACCGCGACGCGGCGGGGGCGTCTGCGGCGCGGCTGATGCGCGACGCGACGGTTCGGGCACGGATCCGCTTCCTGCGCGACGAGGCGTGCGAGGCGCTGGGGGTCGACCGCAAGTGGATTCTGGAGCGGCGGAAGTACGTGGCCGAGCACGGGCGGAACATGGCGGACCGGCTTCACGCGCTGGACGCGATGGAGAAGAGCCTGGGGCTTGACGCGCCGATGAAGATCGAGATCGAGCAGAACGCGAACGTGAACGTGCTCGGGGTGGCCGGCGTCCTGAAGGTCGAGAACCCGGCTGAGTTCGCGCGTATGATGGAGGCGG
>JAKJGY010000378.1 GCA_022704145.1 Verrucomicrobiota bacterium | reverse complement strand
ATGTAGAGCACCAGCCTGTCGGCCCAGCCCTTGGCCTTGACGTGTTCCCAGTAGAGGCGCAGGCAGGCTTGGTAGGTCTCTTTGTAGGCGGCGCGCAGGCGCGTGCGGTCCGTGGCGGCATACGGATGCTCGCCCTCGTAAGGGGCCTCGCCCATCACCTTTTTGGGCGGGTGCTCCCAGCCGAACAGGTAGAAGAAGTTCGGCGTGTAAGAGAAGCGGAATTTCAGCTCGTCGAAATAGAGCTGCGCGGCTCGGTCATACGCGGTGAAGTCGGCGGTGATGCGCCCCTGAGCGTCGCGCGTGAAGACCGGAGCCGCGCCGACCTCGTCGGGCGACACGCGTTTATCGGCCATGACGCGCATCAGCCGCTCGCGCTGCTGCGCCGCCGTCGAGCCGTCGGCAGACCAGTGCGCGCTGAGGCGGATGTCGTAGATCGCGGCGCAGGACGACGCGGCGGGCAGTTCGACATCCCAGACCGTGACGGTGAAGGGCACGCGCCGCACCAGGCGCTTGCCCGCCTCGAGCAGGCGCACGGAGCCGGCGTAAGTGCCCGGCGCGGTGTCCGCCGTGGTCTTAAACGAAAGCCACACGGCCTGCGTCTGGTTGGCGCGCAGCGAACCCCGCGCGGTCGGCCGGATCGGGTCGGGCCACCAGCCGGACCAGCCGTCGGATGAGCCGCCCCGCGTGGGATGCTTCAACTGCCATGCCGGCGTGGTCAGGTTGTAGTAGGCGGTCGGATGGTCGATCGGCACATAGCCGACCCAGCCGATCGTGAACGCGTCCAGCGTGCGGCCATCGCGCCGCTTCGGCGGGTCGACCGCGATCTCGAGATCGGCGATATTCCGGCCGGCGCGCAGCGCGAGTTGCAGCGCTTCCTCCTCGTTGCGCGCGAGGGCGATCGCGCCCGCCGCCCGTTGCGTCGGCGGCAGGGTCTCGTGGAAAACTTTGACGATGGGGTCAACCGGCCACACCGCCAGTTCACCGTGGCCCATGGCCGGGGTCTCGGGGTCGCCGGTCGCGGCGTTCAGGCACTCGGCCAAGAAGACGCCGTCATGTTTGAGGGTGCCGCGCGCGTCCATGGTGAGGTGAATCTGGAGCTGGCTCGCATCCGACGGAACGGTGGCGGTGCCGAACATCGGCGTCCACGCCGCCGTGCCGCTGATGCCGGCACCCGCGCTGAGGAAACCGCCCGACGCCACTTGCCCTTGCGCGGTGCGCAGGTGCGCGTGCAGCAGGGCCGAGCCTTCCAGACCCTCGCAGGCGAGCCAGGCCCCGTACAGGTAGGTGTGCCCGGCCTTGACAGGGACCGACTGCTGCCAGCCGCGCCAAGAGGCTGCAACGGATTTGTCAACGGTCATGCGGGCGTGGTGCTTGCCGAAGCCGCCGGGGCTTTCGACGCTGAACCGGACGCCCTTGCCTTCGCCGCTGCGCGACCAGCCGTCGGGCTGGTCCGCACCCTCTTCGAAACCGGGATTCTTGACCCGGTTCACCGGGCCGGCGAGCAGTTTGGCAAAGGCGGCCGCATCGGTGGTGTCGGAGCCGGCCGCCAGGATCTGGTCAGACGGGATGTCGCTGCCCAGCGCGGAGGCGACGGCGGCGCGCGTTTCCGGGCGCTTGCCGGTGTCGGCTACATACAGGTAATAGGTCATTATGCTTCGCGCGTCGGGCGAGCAGGAGAAGAGCAGGCGGTCGCCCAGCCGGCAGGCCTCGACGGTCTGGCCGTCGAAGGTCAGACGGAACTCGGGCGCGACGATGCCGTGCGCGGCGCTCGCGAGATCGGCCACGGCGAGCAGGTTGGTGGCCGGCGCGTCGCGCAGGTTGACGACGCGGATCGGCAGGCGGTGGCGCCAGAGGCGCTCGGCGGCGCGGCGATGGGGACGGAACG
>JAKJGY010000377.1 GCA_022704145.1 Verrucomicrobiota bacterium | reverse complement strand
TTCTTAGCCTGGTGTAGCGTGCCGACGCTCGCCGCGTTGGCGGCGGCGTATGGCGTGCTTCTGCTGCTCTACCGCGGCCGCCTGCACGGGCCTGCCCCGGTCGCGGATAAGGGCGGAGTCTTGCCGCGCGAAGCGATCACCTGGCCGATGTGGAAAGGCCTGCTGGTCCTGTCCGGTGTGATCGCCTGTTTTTTTACCTCGATGCCGCGCGAACTGACGGCGCTGACTGCGGGCGGCCTGCTGCTGTGCAGCCGCCGCATGGATGTGCGCAAGCTGTTGGCACTGATCGACTGGAGCCTGATCATGCTCTTCTGCGGGCTGTTCGTGGTGATCGCCGGGCTGGAGACCACCGGCGCACCGGAACGGTTGCTGGCCTGGCTCGGACGGCACGGAGTGTCATTAGCCGATCCGTTTGCGTTGACTGCGGTCGGCGCGCTGCTGAGCAACCTCGTGAGCAACGTCCCGGCCGTGATGCTGCTGGTGCGCTTTTTGCACGGGGCTGAGACGGAATCCTGGTACGCGCTGGCGTTGGCCAGCACCTTTGCCGGCAACCTGATCACGCTGGGCAGCATCGCGAACCTGATCGTGATCGAGCAGGCGCGTCAGCACGGCGTGACGCTCGGATTCCGAGAACACGCCCGCGCGGGCGTACCGGTGACCCTGGCCTCGCTGGCGATTCTGGTCGCGTGGCTGGCCGTGACGCGATGAAAGGAGGAAGGGGAAAGGAGGAGGGAGGAAGGGGAAAGGAGGAGGGAGGAGAAGAGACCAGAGGTCAGCGGTCAAAGGTCAGAGCCGCCTTTTGGAGTGCGGCGGCTCGCCGCCGCTTTGGAAAGCGGGAGCAAGCCCCCGCACGCCACACAACCCATCGACCGTCTCGCCATCTTCCTTCCTCCTTCCTCCTTCCTCCTTTCTCCTTCCTCCTTCTTCCTTCTCTGCGCCTCCCCGCCTCAGCGTCTCTGCGTTAAAAAATCCCCATCCGCGCTGAACCAGCGGCGGCGCACCCTCCCCGGGCATACGCATCCGCCGCCATTGATCCCTTAGCGCCTACAGTTCCAGCAGGTCGCGGAGCGTCTGTTTCACTTCTTCCACCCGGTCGCGGGGGAGCGTCCCGAGGCGGCGCTGCAGAATCCGTCCGCCGACGCTGGCGAGCCCCTGCACGTTGACGGCGGAGGGCTTGGGCAGCCACCGCACCTTACCGAGAGCCACTTCTCCTCTCAGCCCCCGCAATTGCGAGGTCAGCGGAGCGACGATGAACAAAGCCCGCGCGTCAGAATCTTCCGGGGCGGCGAGAACCAGCACAGGACGGGTTTTCGCGGCGTATCCGAGATCGGCGAGCCACACGTCGCCCGCGCACGGCTTAGTAGTCACCGAAGGCCTCCTCCCAGACGCGTCCCTGCTCACTCGCGTCAAGCAGTTGCTCTTGGGTTCCGGCGGGTCGAGGTTCGGGAGCGAGGGCCACGGCGAAGGGGAGGCTGCGGCGCAGAATTATCTGGGCCAGCATTGCGTTGAAGGCGTCGGCCGGCGTCAGCCCCAGCCGCGCAAGGATGCCGTCCGCCTCGGCGAGACGGTTCTCGTCAACGCGGGCTCGAAAAAGTACGGTTTGAGCACTCATGTGGCTATTATGGCGCATAAATGTCCGGAGGGGCAATAAGAATCAGGCAAGAATCAGGCGGGCGCAGTTTTGTCGGTGTTGATATCTCCTAATCCTAACGGCCAAGTTATAGACAAGCCCGCCGCCCGGGGCTCCGGGCGAAAGCGAGCGGATAACTGGAACGCTTAACGTTCAACGCTCAACGCTCAACGCTCAAGTTATGGAATTGGGTCATTTCGGCGGCGATAGCGCGTGCGGCGGCGCAGGGATCGGCGGCCGCGAGGATCGGGCGCCCGACGACCAGA
>JAKJGY010000376.1 GCA_022704145.1 Verrucomicrobiota bacterium | reverse complement strand
GACAACCCCGCCAGGCCCAGCTTCTGTCATCTGGACGAAACCTTGGCGGCCACCCGCCGCGCCGCCCAGGAGACCGGAAACCTCTACGTGGACCTGCGCACCGCCGTCGTCGCCGCCACCCAAGGCGGACGCCTCTGGACCGACTTCCACAACGGTGAACAGGACTGCCATCCCAACGATGCGGGACACCGTCTGTGGGGCGACACCGTCTTCGCCGCCGTCGAGGCGGTCCTGGCTGCGACCCCCTGACCCTTAGGGTGCCCGCCGCCCTCCCGCCTCGAACACGATGCCTGGCCCGACGCCTGTCCCCTTGCGCCCTCCTCGCGCCACGGCAGGACAGGTCTCCCCCGTGAGACGCATAGTACCTGCCGCGGCCCAGCGGGCTCAGCGCCGGGCCGGCGGGACGGGCCTCGCCGGGTCGAACCACTGTTCCCAGGTGGGCGCGAGCAGACCCGGCACGCCGCGCAGATCCAACTGCACGGTGGGGTTCGGAAAGCGCGGCCGCGCCGCCTCGGCCGCGAAGCGGCTGGCGCCGGCGGTCTCCGGCCGGACGTGCCAGACCCGGCCATCCATGCCGTCGGGAACCTCGACCGTGGTCTCGCCGGCGCGGCCGAAGATCATGCCCATTGTGCGGTCGGGGGCACACACGGCCACCTGGATGACGTCGCCGGGTTCCAGCGACTGTGCCCGCACGGCGAACGCCTTCGTGCCGCGGGGCACGCTGAAGAACCAGTCGCGCGGGGTGCCGGCCTCGAACGTGAAGCGCTGCCAGCCGCCTTCCTGCGGCGTCCCGATCATGACCAGCGGGGTTCCCGGGTAGGTGTACGTCCAGAAGTGTTCCGCGGCGGTGATGTCGAGCGTCGCCACGCCGGCGCCGGTGCGGAGGGTCCGTTCGCCGCGCTCGCCGCCGTGGAGGTGGCGCAGGGGCATGCGATCGTCGAACAGGAGGCTGCCGCCCGCGCCGAGCGCCCGCACCTGCGCGTGGTCGTGCTCCTCGATGGGCAGTTCCTTCCAGCCGTGCGCGGCCTTCTCGCCCCTGTCGGGAGACATGTTCCGCGGCAGGTAGGTGCCGATGACAAAGCGCAGCGGCCGGTCGTCCGGATTCCACAGCGCCAGGCGGGCGGGGGTGCGGATTTCGCAGCCGTCCGGGTCGCCGAGGGCAGGGCAGGGGGTCCAGTGCTGGATCAGGCGCGGCTGCTTCGGGTCGGCCAGGTCCGACTGCACGAACTCGCTGTCGTCGTACAGCTTGACGTCCGGCGGCCGGCCAGTCTCCGGGTCGAACCATTCCTCGGGCGAGCGGGCGACGTAGGGCGGCACCCCGTGCAGCACGAAATGGATGTCCGAGTAGGTATGCGAGTCGCCCACCCGTACCTCGATGGACCAGAAACGCCCCGCGCTGCCCGGCTCGACGAGCACCTCGGCCTGCTGAACTTGGAACTTGCCGCCCGGCATCTCGGTCGCCGGCGTGTCGGGGTTGGCCTGCCCCCAGAGCACCGTCATGCGCTGGCCGCGCGGCGAGAACACGGTCAGCCCGTGATCTTCGCGGTGCGAGCGGCCGCTGTTGTTGTGCGTCCATACCGTGAAGCGTTCGGTTCCTGCGGGCACCCAGAAGCTCCACGTGCGCGGCACGAACGGGGTGTAGAGCGCGCCCTGGCTGTTGATAATGTCGGTGTTGATCGCGCCGGTGTAGAGCACCGAGCGCTCGAGGTCGGACTCCAGCCAGTAGTAGTTGAGCGTTCCGCGGCAGTCCATGTCGAGGCGGTAGGTTCCCGGCGCCCCGGCCGGCACGGCGATGGCAAAGCCCTGCGGCGTGACGTCCACCACCTGCTCGAAAGCGACCTTGCCGTCGGGGGCGGTGATCTTCACCGGCGTGTCCGGACGGTTCCAGCCCCCGCC
>JAKJGY010000021.1 GCA_022704145.1 Verrucomicrobiota bacterium | reverse complement strand
GGTCCGTGTGGCGGCGGGGTGGTCGTGCGAGGGGCGGCTGGTAGTGCTGGCCTGCCATAGCGGGCGGCAGACGTGCCGGGTGCGGCTTGATCTGGAGGGGCTGGGGCGGCGGTTCGTGTTCTGGGAGATGGAGCAGGTCGGGGGTGCGGCCGGTGGGGTGGCCGGGCCCTGTACGGTGAGGCGTAGGGGCGGGGCGGCGCTGAGGGGGAGCGTGGAGGTGCCCTGCCCGCCGCTGACGCTGACGCGGATCGAGGTGCGGGAGTGACGGGCGGGCCGCTCGGCCCGCGTTAGGTGGAGGAGAGGATCTCGTCCGAACGCTCGGTGATATTCTCCAGGTGGCGGACGATGTTCTCCAGTGCGGCGATCACCTCGACGAAGACCATGCCGCGCTCCGGCTTGCAGGCGCCTTTCTGGAGGCGCTCCACATGGCCTTGGATCGACTGGACGGAGAGGCCGCGCAGATCCTGCATGACGAGGGCGACGGCTTTGGCGGCGCCGCTGCCGCCGCGCAGGCTCTCGAGGGTCAGGTCGGCGATGGTGGCGGACTTGTCGATGATGACGCGCAGCTCGTCGAGGGCGCCGTCGGTGAATTTTCCGGAGCCGGTGGGCTGGGAGGCGGCGCGGCGCGCGATGAGGTAGGCGAGGTCGGAGATGCGCTCGGCGTCGTTGACGCAGTGCATCAGGACGGGGATGGCCTGGGCCTGTTCCTCGGTGAGTTCCTTGCGGGTGAGCTGGACCAGGTAGTCCATGATCTCACCCTGCATCTTGTCCACCTCGTCCTCGACCGTCTTGATGGAGTCCACCGAGACGGGCTTGGCCTGACGGTAGCCGTTGAGGGCCGCGAGGGCCGAGCGCCAGGCCTTCTCGGTCATGTCGGCGAGGGCGTTCATGGCGCAGACCAGGGCGAGCGAAGGCGTGTTGAGCAGATGCGTCTCCAGCCGGACGACACGGTCGTGGGCCTTTTTGCGCGGGATGATATGCTCGCAGATCCAGACGAGGACGCCGATGAACGGGGTCATGACGAAGACGTTGGTGACGTTGAACAGGGTGTGGGCCATGGCCACGTGGCGTCCGATGTTCTCGCCGATAAAGACGTTACCTGCGGTGAAGCTATTGACTAGAGCGTAGAAACAGGGCGTCTGCCCGACCTGCACGTAGAATAGCCCGACCATGATGACGGTGCCGAGGATGTTGAACATCGAGTGGGCCGCGGCGGTCTGCTTGGCGGTGCGGTTGGCGTTGAGGGAGGCGAGGATGGCGGTGATGGTGGTGCCGATATTGTCGCCCAGGACGATCGGGATGGCGGTCCAGAAGTTGAGCAGGCCGCTGTTGGCGAGGGCGATGGTGAGGCCGATCGTGGCGGAGCTGCTCTGGACGACCATGGTGAGCAGGGTGCCGATGCCGATCGCGCCGAGCACCGGGCCGAGGGGCATGAGGCCGTCGGCCCCGGGGGTGCAGTCGAACGTCCGGAAGAAGCTGACGAAGCTCGGGAAGGCGCTGACCGTTTTCAGCTCTTCAGACATCAGGGTCATGCCGAAGAAGAGCAGGCCGAAGCCGAGGATGGTGCGGGAGGTCCCCTGGAAGGTGTTGCGGCGGGCGACCAGCACGCCGATCACGCCGAGGATGATGGCGGGCAGCGCGAGGCCGTCGAGCTTGAAGGAGACCATCTGGCCGGTGACGGTGGTGCCGATGTTGGCGCCGAAGACGACGCCGATAGCCTGGTGGAGCGAGAGCAGCCCGGCGTTGACGAAGCCGACGGTCATGACGGTGGTGGCGCTGGACGACTGGATCAGCGCGGTGACGAACGTGCCGGCGAGGATCGCGGTGATCCGGTTGCGTGTGACATAGGCCAGGGAGGCCTTCATCTTACTGCCGGCCACCTGGTGGAGGCCCTCGCTCATGAGCGTCATGCCGAAGATGAAGATGGCGAGGCCGCCGAAGACTCCGATCAGGATGCCGCTGGTGGAGACCGCCACGGCCTCGATGAAGACCGGCCGGGTGAAGACGCCTGTCTTGGCGTTGGCCACCTCGGCGCGGATCTCATACTTGCCGGTGGCCTTGGCCTCTGTTTTGAGGCCCACCTCGGCCACGCCGTTGGTGTCTGTGCGGACAAGGCTCTTCGAGAGCTTGCCGTTCTTTCCGGGCTGCTTGGCGAGCGTGAAGTAGACGGGCTCGCCGACAAAGGGCGCCCCGTCCGGCTGGGTGAGCCGGACACGGATGGGCTTGGGCAGCGTGTCGCCCGCGGCGACCTCCTGCTTGCCGTTCTCGACGGTCAGGCCGACCACGAAACGGAGGCGCTTCTTGATTTCGGGCTCGTCCGCGCAGGCGACGTCGAGGTAATGGTCGCCGAAGGCGGTGCCGAGCTGGACGTCGAACTCGAAGTTGCCGCCCTTGTCGGTACGGCCTTCGGAAGGGATCGCGCGCGTGCCGGAGGCGGGGTCGGCCGGGGTGACGATCAGCTTGACGTCCGACATCGGGTGGGGCTCGCCTTTGCCGCCGAGGAGGCCGGGGACCGTCTTGCTCAGCAGCTCGATCTTCACGCCGCGCGTCAGGGTCTGGCCGGGAAGGCCGAGCTGGGTCTCGGAGGTGATGCTCACCAGCTTGTCGGGCTCAAGCCCGCGCGGCGCCCGGTCACAGCCCGCGAGCAACAGGAGAGAGGAAAGAAGAACGGGATACAGGCGGAGGAGCGGGCGGCTAAGGGTCATAGGCGGAGTCCTTCGTCGTTATACGTGTGAGAAAACAGTTAGAACCTTACACGGAAATTGTTAGCGTATTGTTAGGGCCTTACGAACGAACAACACTGATAATTCAAGTTGTTTGGGAATGATGGAATACTGGAAAGTTGGAAGATCACTTCGGCTGCTTCGGTCTCAAACCCCATCATTCCACCCTTCCATCATTCCAGTCTTCCAATTTGGGTTGCGGGCTCAGCCCGCATTAGGGCTGAGAGAACATGTTCGATGGTCTGTTCCTGCTCGACCCAGCCGTTCGTGAGGGTGTGGCGTAATCCGTCTAGGAAGCGATAATCTGGGTTGGCGGTTATAAATCGTTCGAGGCGTTGATGTTGTTCCTCGGTGAGTGTCAGCTTGGAGGCTGTTGCCGGCGGTGTGATTGGCTCGGTCGGGAGGCAGCGTGCGACCTGTTCGGCGATCCGGTAACCGTCAAGGTCGGTGTCGCCCCAGTGGCGGCAGGTCATGCCGGCCTGTGCGAAGAGCCTGAGCAGCGTCCTCACGGCGGCATTGGGGTAACCCGCCGTGTAGAGCGCGGTTTGTCGGGCCTCGACCAGCCGGTGGAAGGGGGCCGCGTTTTCGCTGGTGACGAGCGGGCCGCAGGACGCTTCGAGACGCAGCTCGTCGATAACGCTGACGGTCTGCCACGAGAGCAGCGACGCCTCGCCGCGCTGCCACAGGCGGTAGGGCCAGTCCAGCCAGGCGCCGTCTCGCGTGCGGTACGCGACCGGCGCGAACAGCGCGGCGTGGGCGGTGTAGGGGTTCTCGATGAGCCCGCTTTCGCTGAAGAGCGCGGCCTCGTCGCCCTCGCCGCCCGCACGCTCCCGCAGGAGGTGGAAAAGCAGGGCGCGCAGCGGGCCGCCGCGCAGCGACTTGCTGTCGTTGAAGAACCGGGTGCCGAGTTCGGAAAGTGTGAGTCCCGTCTGCGAGGCGCGCAGGTGCGCCGCTGCGGCCACCGCTCTGACGAGGTCGGCCTCGGCCGTCGGGCGGTCACGGAAGAAGCGCGGCAACGCCTCGGACTGGCTCAGGGCGCTGGTCCACGCGGCGTCATCGGGATGCAGCAGCTTAAGGCGCTGGAGGGCGCGCGCGAGTCTCTGCCTGGGCGTCTCCGCTGGCGCCTGCGGCTCCGCGCACAGGCCGAGCAGTTCGGCTAACGGCCGCCAGCGCTCCGGCTCGCGGAGGGCATCGTCGAGGCGGGCCTTGAGGCGGCCGTTGTCCTCGCGGCAGCCGGAGAAGATCTCGTCGAGCGCGCGTCGTGTGGCCTTGTCGGCGGGAATGTCGCCGAGTGTGAGCGTGCAGGCGCCTGCCCGCCACGGCGTGGCGCGCCACACGCGCCAGCCATGGCCGCAGCGCGGGGCAGCGGCTGAGGCGCTCTTTCCAGAAGTCGGAGGTCATGGCAGGCTACAGCTCCTGACCGAAGGCGACGGGGGCGGGGGCGTTGGCGTCAGTTTCGAGAAGGTCGGTCTGGCGGGGTGCGGCGCTCCAGTGGTAGGGGTAGAGGTGGACGTTGTAGCGGGTGTCCTTGACCACGAGGATCGAGGTCGAGAAGGGGATCTCCTTCTTCACGCCGTCCTGGTCGGGCGAGGCCACGAAGAGCTGGAGTTCGAGGTCGCTCGCGAAACCGAGGAGCTGGTCGCGCCGGCCGGCGTCGATGCCGTAGAAGGCCTCGTCGAAGATCAGCACGGGCAGGCGGATCTTCTCTTTGTCGTAAAGGAAGTGCGCGATGGTGAGGATCAGCAGGTAGTTGGGTACGGCCTGCTCGCCGCCGGAGCCGATGCTCTTGACTTTGCGGTCCATGACGACGCCGTCCGCGCCGGAGGTGAGCACCTTCAGCTCGTAGCGGAACCAGTTGCGGTAATCGAGGATCGGCGGGATCTCGCCGATCTCGGTGTTCTTGATCTCGTCGGCGTGATCCTCAATAAAGGCGCGCAGCTCGGCCTCGGTCTTCTCGGGGTCGAGCGAGCGGTAGTGGGTCACCAGCTCGTACAGGCGCTTACAGGTGTCGAGCGGCGTGATGGAGAACGCGTAGCGGTTGTTGCCGAAGGTGCGCTCTTTGAGGAGGCGGCCGATGCGGCGTGACATTTCGTTGAGGCGCAGGACGCTGGTCTGGAGCTTGCTGATCAGGTTGTCCATCACGAGCTGGCGGAAGAGGCGGATCGTCTGCTCGTTGATCAGCTCCTCCTGCTCGCGGAGTTCGCGCGCCGTGCCCTCCTGCACCTCGGCGACGGAGCGGCCGCGGCGGTCGGTGAGGGTGTTCGAGGGCTCGTCGTAGACGAAGCCGAAGGCCAGCCCCTCCGTCTGGATCACGCGGCTGCGGATCTTCTCGGCGGTGACGGCGGCGTTCTGGCGCGCGGCCTCGGAAAGGGCACGCAGCGCGCCGCGGCTCTCCGCCGCTGTGCCGCAGCGCTCGCGCACGAAGGCGTCGAGCGCGCCGTCCGGCACGACCTGCGCGAGCAGCCTGGCCTGCGCGGCGTCGCGTTCCGCGCGCGTCGCGGCGACCTCGGCCAGCTTCTGCTCGCAAAACGACTTGAGGCTCTTCACCTTCTGATCCACACGGCCCGACTCGCGGATGTTCTCGTCTTTTTCCACCTTGAGCCGTTGCCACTTGCGCTCGACCTCGCGGAGACGCTCCTCCAGCCCCTCGAGGCCGGCCTTACGCATAGCGACGAGGATATCCTCGAGCAGGCTGACGGCCTGCTGGTACGAGTCCTCGTGGTACTGGCAGTTCTCGCGGGCGTTGACGGCGTCGCTCTTGGCGAGCACCTCCTGGCTGACGGTGTGGGCGACCGCGTCGCGCAGGCGGGCCAGATCCTCGCCGATCTCGCGGAGCAGCGTGCGGAAGAGGGTGAGCTGGCCGCGGCGTTCGGTCAGGTCGGCCAGTTCGGCGGCGGCGCTTTTGCGCTCCTTATCGGTGGCGAGGCGGCGCTTGTCGAGTTCGCGGAGTTCGCGTTCCAGCTCGCGGCGGCGCAGCTCCTCACCGATCAGGCGCGGAGGCGCGTCGCTCAGGGCCTGCTCGCGCAGGCGGAAGTGGAGAAGCTGTCGGTCGAGGAACTTCTCGGCGTGCGGGCCGTGCTTGGCGGCGAGCTGGTGCTGGAGCACGAGCAGCGCGGCCGGGTCGGAGGCGTTCGGGTCGATGAAACGTTTCGTCCATTCGGCGTAGGTTGCGGCGACCGGCTCGGTGTTGTCGCCGACCACCGCCAGGCTCTGCTCCGGGAAGTCGCGGAAGAGGACGCCGCGCACGTCGTCGGCGCTGGCCTCGTCGGTGATCCAGGTGGCGAGCGTGGCGTCGCCGACAAGCTGCTCGAGGGCGGCCAGCTCGCGGGCGCTGACGCCTGCGGCGGGGACGAGTCCCAGATACAGCGGCTGCGCGTGTAGCAGGCGCTGCTGTAAGGTGCGCTGGGCCTGGGCGAAACCTTTGACGAGGGGGACGGTGTCACCGCGGGCGCGTTTCTCCTCGATCTCGGCGCTGAGCGCGGCGTGGCGTTTGTCGAGGGCGTCGAGCTGGCTCTCGGCGGCCTGGAGCTGTCGGTCGAGCGTCTGCGCCGTGTCGTCGGCGGCGCTGCGGATGTCGGCGAGGGGCAGGGCCGCGAGATCGGTCTCGGGGGACTCGCCCTTGCAGGCGTCTTCCAGTACGGCCGACAGCGCCGAGGTGGGGAAGGGCATGGCGCGGCCGAGCTTCTGCGTGGCGCGGCCGAAGGCCTGCGCCTGCTTGCGTAGCGCGTCGCGGGAGCGGCCCACGGCCTCGGAGGCCTCCTCGAGCCGGAGCTGGCTTTCGACGCGCTTGCGTTTGGCCTGTTCGAAGAGGCGTTTGGCCTCCTCGACGGCCAGGCGCGTCTGGCGCTCTTTGGCGACGAGCCCCTGGGCGTCCTGCTGGCGCAGTTCGTGCAGCCGCTGGGCGGCCGCCTCGACATGGATCTCCAGCCGCTTCTGCTCCTCCTGCAGCTCGGCCAGGCGTCGCTGCTCTGCGGCGAGGTGCTCGGCGTTCTCGTCGTAGGCCTTCTGGTATTCGCGGGCCGCGAGGTGGCGCTCCTGCCACAGGCTGGCGGCCTCGTCGATGCGGGCGCCCGAGACCTGGCCGCTGAGGGCGGACAGCTCTTCGACGAAGCGGTTCTTGGCGCGCAGCTTCTCGAGCCCCTGCCTGCTCTCCTCCAGCGATTTGAGATGGGCGATGACCTCTTCGAAGACCTCGCGCGGCGGCTCCTGCAGCAGCTTGCGGAAGAGCTGGTGGTAGTCGCTGGTGTGGGCCGCGATCTCGCGGTAGGCCTTGCCTGTGGCGAGGAACTTGCAGACGTCCTCGAAGGTCTCGCGGTCCTCGAAGAAGCGCGCGGCCAGCTCATCCGCGTACGCCCCGATCTGACCGTAGTACCCGCTGCCGCCGAGGGCGGCCCGGAGTTCGGCCTTGGTGGTGACGCGCGTGCGTCCGCCCTCGTGCTGGAGCAGCGGGAGGCTCTCGACCGGGCCCTCGCGGAGGACGGCCCAGCTCTCGTAGCGCTCCTCCATGCTGGAGGTGCTGACGCCGACGGCGGCGGTGACGGGACGGCCGTTGCGGCCGGCGATCTCGAGGGCGGCGTAGGTGGTGCCGCCGTTGGGGTTGAGCGGGCCGTTGGCCTCGATGTTATAGCGCATCACGACGCCCTGGACGGTGCGCCCGCCGGAGTGCTTCGCGCCGGCCACGCGCGCGGCGGAGTTGAACTCCATGGAGCGGCCGGCGGTGAGCACGAAGTGGACCGCGTCCAGGACGGTGGTCTTGCCGGAGCCGTTGTCGCCGAGCATGAAGAGGTGTCCGCCCGAACGGAGTTCGATGGTCTCGTCCGTGAAGTTGTGGAAGTTGACCAGGCGGATTTTGGTGATGCGGTAGAAGTCCATATGCGGCAAGCCGTTGGCGGTTGGCGGTTGTCAGGAGGCGGGCGATGGGTCGGGAGTCTCGGGAGGGGGCGCAGGCTCGTCGAGCGGGCGGGAGATGCGCTGCACGCTGTAGTGCCAGAGCGCGGGGAGGCACTCGTAAAGGGTGTCGTCGGGCTCGATGGTCTCGTCGTCGGGCGGGTCGATCTTGAGGAGGAAGCGGTACTTCTCGAGCTGGGGCATGACCGGGCGCATGAGGCGGCGCACGGTCTCGTCGGAGTAGTCCTCGGCCTGTTCGGGGAACAGTTCGAGGAACCGCGCGCGCTCGAACAGGAGCAGGTCGCCGAAACGGAAGCGGATGTTTTCGGGTTCTTCGACGCTGGCCGACTCTTCCTCCAGCTTCTTCTCGAAGAACTCCAGCAGCAGCATGAAGGCCAGGCACTCGTCGCGCCGCGTGAAGTTGAACAGGTCGCGGTTGGAGGGCGTGATACGGTCGTTGAACCAGGTCTCCTTGTACAGCCGGGCGCATTTGGGGTCGAGCACGAGCTGCCAGCCGAAGGCCTCCTCGAAGAAGCCCGCGAATTCGCGCTGGTAGCGGCGCAGGAAGAGGAAGTGCTCCTCATGGTCGGACTTGTAGAAATAGGGGCTTTCGAGCAGGATGTTGAGCACAGCCTGCACGCGGGGTTTCTGCTTGGAGAGGAGGTCGTCGAGGGAGGACATGGGGGTGGTGGGGGGGTGAGATTTCAGATTTCAGATTTCAGATTTGAGAGTGGGGCTGGATGGAGGAGGAGGTCGCGGAAGGCGAGCGTGTGGCGTTCGGCCTCGACGCGCACGGGCGCGTCGGTCGGGTCGAGGGCGAGGCCGAGCTTGGCGAGGCGTGCGCCGCGCCCGAGCAGGCCGCTACGTCCGAGCTCGAGCAGGCGCGGGAAGTCCTCGAACGCGGCGAAGGCGCCCTGTGACACGCGCAGCGTGCCGCCCTCGGGGGGGACGAGGCCGCGTCCGCGCAGCCAGGTGTCGAAGGCCTGCAGGCGCGCCTCCTCAAGCGACTGCGCCGGTGCGCGGCCGTCGCGGGCTTTGGTGTCCAGCCAGAGGGGGCACTCCTCGCGGAGGCGGTGGCGCTCCCAGCGCGGCTGGGGCGGCAGGGCCTTCTCGTTCTCGTCCCAGAAGTGCATGTCGCCGATGAGGCGGGCGGGCGCGAGCAGGCTGCGCAGGAAGGCGGCGGGGACGGTGGCAGGCGGGAGCCGGGCGATCTCGGCGGCACGGGCGCGGAGGTCTTCGAGGCGGTGGCTGCGGCGCTCCAGCTCGCGCAGGTGGGTATAGAGCTTGCGCCAGACGAGGAGGCCGGCGGTGTTGACGCGGGCGCAGAGCTTTTCGAGTGTGCCTTCGCCGGCGTAGAAGGCGGCGAGGCTGGCGAGGGTCTGCTCGGGGTGCGGCAGGCGCGTGCGCATGAGGTGCGAGGTGGCGCGGCTCTCCTCCTCCATGCGGGTCAGGCAGGCCTGCCAGCGTGCGGACAGGCGACCTTGCCGCAGCTTGCTGATCTCGGGAGTGATCTCGGTGCGCAGCGTGTGGATGCGGTTGAGGAAGTGTTTCAGGAAGCGCTCGAGTTCGGCGAGGATGGCGCGTGCGGTGGGGGCGTCATAGCGGCTGGCGGCAAAGCCGAGGAGGCGGATATTGAAATCGCCGAGGGTCTGGCTCACGCTGTCGGTCAGCGCGCCCATGCGTGTGAGGCGGTAGAAGACGCCGCGTGCGGTCTCATAGTCAAGCGTGTCCGCGCCGGTCTTGTGAAACAGACGGGAGGTCTCGCGCAGGGTGCCGATGAGTTCGGAGAGCAGGTCGCGCGTGTCGGTGTCGCCGGGGTCGAGGTCGTCGCGGCGGCGGGCCTCGAGCCAGAGGAGGAAGGCGGCGGCCTCGTCGGTCAGGCGGTAGCGGAACTTACGGCGGCGCGTGTCGCGGTAGCCGCGCAGGCGCTCCTTTTCCAGGCGGTCGCTGATCAGGTTCCAGAGCAGGAGCTGGCGGAGATCCTGGTTAAAGGCGTCGGCCGAATAGGCGTCGTCGCCCAGTCCGGCGCGCACGGCGTTATAGAGGAACTCGTGCAGCGGCTCCAGCTCATGCTCGCGCCGGAAGCCGAGCAGGGCGGCGAGGATCGTGATGTACGGCACGGCCCGTTCCGCCAGCAGCAGGTTGCCGACGTTACGGTTGCGGCATTCGAGGAGCCCGGCCGCAGCCGTGGCCGCACCCGTCTGCCCGGAGGATGTCAGAGCCGATCCCATGTGTGTCACGATAGCAGAAAACGGGGTGTGCTGCCAGTGGCGAGACGGGACTGTGGCGTGCGCGCCGGCACGGAGAGTGTGGAGGAGGCGCGGCTTGACGGTTCAGGGCATGCGTGTTTACAGTGTATGGCCATGACAGGTACGATTTTCGATGTCAGGCGTTTCTCGCTTCACGACGGGCCGGGCATCCGGACCACCGTGTTCTTGAAGGGCTGTCCGCTCGTGTGCGTCTGGTGTCACAACCCCGAGAGCCAGCCGGCCCGGCCCCTGCTGCTACGGCGGCCGGAGCTGTGTGTCGGCTGCGGGCGGTGTGCGGCGCAGTGCCCGCAGGGGGCGCTGCAGGCGGGCGCGGGCGGCTCTTTCACGCGTGAGGAGGCGCGCTGTACGGCGTGCGGCGCCTGCGTGGGCGTGTGCCCTTCGGAGGCGCTCACGCGCGTGGGCCGCGAGGTTGAGGCCGCCGCGCTGGTGGAGGAGGTGGTGCGGGACCGGGCCTTCTTTGACGAGTCGGGCGGCGGGGTGACCTTTTCGGGGGGCGAGCCGCTGGGCCAGCCGGAGTTTCTGTTGGAGCTGCTGGCGCGGTGCCGTCACGAGGGTTTACATACGGCGGTGGACACGAGCGGGTATGCGCGGCCGTCGACGATGCGCCAGGTCGCCGCGCTGGCGGACCTGGTGCTGTACGACCTCAAGCTGCTCGATCCTGAGGCGCACCGGCGTTACACGGGCGTACCGAACGAGGCGATCTTGGAGAACCTGCGGGCGCTGGTGGCGGACGGCCGGCCTGTGGAGATCCGCCTGCCGGTGATTCCAGGCATCACGGACACCGACGAGAACGTGAGCGCGGCGGCGGCCTTTGTCGCGTCGCTGCCGGAGCGCCCGCGCGTGCGGCTGCTGGGGCACCACCGCGCCGCGATGTCGAAGTACGCGCGCTTGGGCATGGCGCAGCGCCTCGGCGAGGTGGCGGACCCGTCGCCCGCCCGCCTGGAGGCGCTCGCCGCCCGCCTGCGCGCCGCGGGCGTCGAGGCGTTTGTGTAGGGGTTTAGGCTGCGCATCGCGAGCCTGGCGCGGTCCGACATTTACATGTGGCCGCAGAACATGTACTCTACAACTTCAGTTTAGGAGGGGTATGATGAACGAGCGGGTCGCGAGGTTGCGTCAGGCGAGCTTTGAGGCGGAGCCTTCCATTTCCACAGAGCGCGCGGTGTGGATCACGCGCTTTTACCGTGAGAACATCGGCAAGTGGTCCGTGCCGGTCATGCGCGCCAAGGCGTTCGAGTACCTGTATGAGAACCAGGCGCTCTACCTTGGCGAGGGAGAGCTGATTGTCGGCGAGCGTGGGCCCAGGCCCAAGGCGGTCTCGACCTACCCGGAGCTGACCTGCCACAGCGAGGAGAACCTGCGCATCCTCGGCAGCCGCAAGATGACGCGCTACCGTACGACCGAGGAGGACGTGCGCGTCTACCGCGAGGAGGTCATCCCCTTCTGGCGCGGCCGCACGATGCGCGAGAGGCTTTTCGCGGGGCTCTCCGACGCGTGGAAGGCCGCCTACGAGGCGGGGCTCTTCACCGAGTTCATGGAGCAGCGCGCGCCGGGCCACACCACCTTCGACGGCAAGTTCTATCAGAAGGGGCTGTTGGGCTTTAAGGACGACATCGCCACCGCGTTGGCGGCGCTTGATTTCCTGCATGACCCTGAGGCGGCCTCGAAGCGTGAGGAGCTGTCGGCCATGGCGATCGCGTGCGACGCGGTGATGGCCTTCGCGCGGCGGCACGCCGAGCTGGCCGAGCGGTTGGCCGCCGCTGAGGCCGACCCGCAGCGCTCCGCCGAGCTGCGGCAGATCGCGGCGACCTGCCGCCGGGTGCCGGCCGAGCCGCCGCGCGACTTCCGCGAGGCGCTGCAGATGTACTGGTTCATGCATCTCGGCACGATCACCGAGCTGAACGGCTGGGACGCGATGAACCCCGGCCACCTCGACCGTTACTTCTATCCGTTCTACAGGCGCGACCTCGATTCCGGCGCGCTGACGCGCGAGCAGGCCAAGGAGCTGCTGGAGTGTTTCTGGATCAAGTTCAACAACCACCCCGCGCCGCCCAAGGTCGGCGTGACGGCCGAGGAGAGCGGCACCTACAACGACTTCACGAACATCAACCTCGGCGGGCTCCTGTCCGACGGCGGCGACGGCGTCAACGAGCTGTCCTATCTGATGCTGGAGGTGATCGACGAGATCCACCTGCTCCAGCCGCAGGCGAACCTCCAGCTCAGCCGCAAGAACCCCGACCGCTTCCTCAAGGCCGCCTGCGAGGTGATCCGCAAGGGTTACGGCTACCCCTCGGTCTTTAACGCCGACGGCGTGGTGGAGCAGATGGTGCGTTGCGGCAAGCGGCTTGAAGACGCGCGCGAGGGGGGCACCAGCGGCTGTGTCGAGACCGGCGCTTTCGGCAAGGAGGCGTACGTGCTGACCGGCTACCTCAACACGCCGAAGATCTTGGAGCTGGCGCTCAACGACGGGCGCGACCCGCGCACCGGGCGGCAGCTCGGGCCGCGCACCGGCGACCCGCGCGGCTTCGGCTCGCTGGACGAGGTGTTCGCCGCCTTTGAGCGGCAGCTTCGCCACGTGGTGGATCTGAAGGTCGCGGGCAACCTCTTCATCGAGAAGATGTATGCGACCGAGATGCCGGCGGTCTTCCTTTCCGTGCTGATCGACGACTGCATCAAGAACGGCAAGGACTACAACGCGGGCGGCGCGCGTTACAATACCAGTTATATCCAGTGTGTGGGTATCGGCACGATCACGGACAGCCTGTCGGCGTTGCGGACGCACGTGTTCGAGCTGGGCGCGCTGACGATGGGGCAGGTGCTCGACGCGTTGCGGGCGGATTTTGCGGGCAGCGAGCCGCTGCGCCTCGCGCTGTGGAACAAGACCCCGCGTTACGGCAACGACGACGACGCGGCCGACGGCCTCATGAAGCGGGTCTTCGACGCACTGTTCGCGGCGATCGACGGCCGGCCCAACCTGCGTGGCGGGCGCTACCATGTGGACATGCTGCCCACGACCTGCCACATCTATTTCGGCGCGGTTCTCGGGGCGACGCCCGACGGGCGTAAGGCGGGCGCGCCGGTTTCCGAAGGCATCTCGCCGGTGCAGGGCGCGGACCGCCAGGGGCCGACGGCGGTGGTCAAGTCGGCCGCCAAGATGGACCAGCTCCGTACGGGCGGCACGCTGCTCAACATGAAGTTTCTGCCGGGCACGCTGCGCGGGCAGGAGGGGATTGACAAGATGGCCAGCCTGGTGCGCGGCTACTTCCGGCTGGACGGCCATCATATCCAGTTCAACGTCGTGGACGCCGCGACCCTGCGCGAGGCGCAGCGCCGGCCGCAGGAGTACCGCGACCTGATCGTGCGTGTGGCGGGCTACAGCGACTACTTCTGCGATCTCGGCCGCGAGCTGCAGGAGGAGATCATCTCGCGCACGGCGCAGAGCGACTTCTGAGGCGCGTTAGGGGGGCGGGGGGTCTCGTGAGGCGCTAAGGCGTCTTGGGCGCGGCTGTTTGGCAAGCCGGGCTCAGGACGGTCAGGCGGATCAGGAAGACGTCGCACGGCAGGCCGGAGTTGAAGCTGGGGAGCTTCAGGGTATGGATGACCTGCATGCGAATCTTATCCGGGTTGTTATTGTAATGGGTGAAATGATAGTTATGTTCGGCATCGATCAGCGCGAAGAGCGGCCGTTCCGGATACTCCTGATGGATCCTCAGCACGGTCGGAACGGGGTCGCCGTTAGGGATCGGTGAGACGCGCGCTTTGAGCGACAGAAAGAGTTGCGGCGCACGCTCGCCGAAGACGATCGCATCATCAGGGACGATCTGGGAGAGGTCAGCCACGGCCCTCTTATGCAGTTGGCCACGCTCCGTCAGTTCCACGAGGCCTTTACGCCAGCGGGGATTGGCACCTGTTCCGAAGGCCATCAGCGCCAAGAAGAACAGGAGCCAGCGCGTTCCTTTCCGGACGATGCCAGGCATGCACCAGACGGCAAAGAAAAGGGCAATGGAGCCCGCCTGAAGCACGTAGGCCACGTCCCGCATGGTGGAGGGGAAGAGCGAGGTGTACTTGTAGGCCTCGCTAAGCGGAAGACGGCTGTAACAGAGTTCGGAGACGCCCAGCGCTGAAAGCGACAACCCGAGGAAGGCGGAGCATGTCGGCCGACGCTGATGTGCGAGTAGGGCTAGCGCCAATAAGCATAAGCCGCCAACGAGGATGTAGCCGCCGTTACGTGTCCACACGATGCGCTGTGGCAGATTGTAGGCGTTCGCGAGGTAGTCGTTGAGGCTTTCGGCCTGGGCTTCCGCAACATCAAACGTGTGAAAGCTGAAAAAGACGAACACACCGGCCAGCGCCATGAGCAGCAGGGCCCGTTTGCGATCCTGGCCGGACCACCGTTTCAAGTCGTGGCGGGCCATCAGCCACAGGACGGGGAAGAACACGATGACAGGGATGAAGTAGTGGGCGTAGTACACGTCCATGATCATGATGCCCAGCGCGTAGAGCGGGAACACGGCGTAGAACAGCAGGCGGCCGTCCCACAGGATAGGGCGGTCGGAGAGCCGCCGGAGCAGCAGGAGCGACGGGAACACGAGCACGAGGGGTGTCCACATGCTCAGCAGCCCGCCGGTCGGCAGGCGAGGGAAGGAGGAGACGCCTTTGAGCGTGTGGACGAGGTCGAAGGGGTTGGGCAGGGCGTAACTGGAGTTGGAGGCTGCGAGCAGCTCGTCGATCGACGTCTCTTGGGCGACGGCGTCGGGGTGGAGCAAGAGGCGGATGAGCACGTATTGGAGGGCGCAGGAGAGGGCAAAACCGACGGTGAAGCAGGCGATGCGCCGCAGGCGGCTTTGGGTAGACGCGGCCATCGCGGCGCCACTGAAGCCGAACAGCACCAGCAGCCAGATGGATTGTTTGACCCAGAGTCCGAGGCCGAAGAGGCAACCTCCGAGCAATGCCGTGCGCCAGCCACTTTTGCGCGTGACCACATAGCCGATCAGCAAGAGGGAGGCGAGGAGCGTGTCGTTGCATACGGTTCGCGAGTAGACGAGCAGGAAGGGGTTCAGCACGCAGACGGCGCAGAGTGTGAAGGCGATCCAGGCGAGTGTCTTACGCGACAGATACGCGTAGAGGGTGAGCCAGGAGGCGGTGTTGATCAGCAGCGGAAAGACGCGGTGCGCCCAGGTGGTCTGGCCGAAGAGCAGGAAGGATAGCCATGTCAGGACATGTGAGGAAGGGCAGATCGCAAAGGTGTTGGGGTTTGCGCGGATCAGGGAGATGAATTTTCCCAGCAGGTATTTCTGTTTCCCGCCTGCGGCGTAATAGCCCTCGTCGGTCGCGAAATATCCGTACTCGAGCAGCGAGGGCGTGCCGCCGTCACAGTCGATCCAGAGCCAGCGCGCAACAATGAGCAGGCACAGAAGCGCAAACCCGAAGAAGAGGCGGGCAAAAGACGATTTTCCCGACAGGCGTGTCGCGACAAAGAACGGGTACATGAGGACTCCTGAGCAGCTTGCAGACCCAATCAATGACCGTACCATAGCATACAGGAAAGCCCTGTTCAACCCTGTTGGCCGGCGAATTGCTGAAACGGCGAGGAATAAAAAAGGGGTTGCCGGAGAGTTCGATTCGTGTAAGATGCGGACACGTCATGAGTGGAGGGTTGATTTATCGTCATGTGTGGTGTTACCGGCTGGTGATGAGCGTGCTGTATCGGGGGCGGTATCGCGCCAGGTTTGACGCTGTCAGCGCGTTGCTGCGCGAGCGCGACCGGTCTGTGCTCGAACTCTGTTTCGGGGATTGTGCGTTTGCCCGGAAGTGTCGGGGGAGCGGCCGGGGGTGGGTGGGTCTGGATCTGTGCGAGCACTTTGTTGAGCGGGCATGCGCGCTGGGTTTTGACGCGCGGCAGGCGGATCTGGCCCGGTTCACGGATTTGCCGCGCTGTGACGTCTGTGTGATGATGGGCTCGCTCTATCATTTTCACGCGTGCCTGCCGGAGCTGTTCAGTTGCGTGAAGGCCGCTTCGGCGCGGTTTCTGATCTCTGAGCCTGTCCGCAACTGGGCTCACGGAAATCGGTTGCAGCGTTATCTGTCGCGAAAGGGCACGCGCGCGGGGGAAAAAGAGGTGCCGTTCCGCTTTGACGCGGCCTCGCTGGTCGCGGCTCTGGAGATTCTGAGCCGGAGGATCGGGTTCGATTATCGGGTCGTGAGCGTCGCACGCGACATGGTTGTGGAGGTCGTATGGTCGAAGTGAGCGTGGTCATACCTGTGTACAACAGCGAGGGGTGTGTCGCCGAGCTGAACCGGCAGATCCGGGAGGCGCTGCGTGGCCTCAGCTACGAGGTGATTCTGGTCAACGACCAGAGTGCGGACGGAAGTTGGGAGGCCATCAAGCGCGAGTGCGCGGAAGATCGGCGTGTGATCGGCGTCAATTTGCGTAAGAACGCAGGGCAGGACAACGCGGTGTTGTGCGGGTTAAGGCTGGCGCGTGGGGCTTATGCGGTGGTGATGGACGACGACTTGCAGCACTCGCCCTTCGACATTCCTGCGCTTTACGGACATTGCCGGGAGCGAGACCTCGATGTCTGTTACGCCCGGTTTGCCCGCAAGTGCCAGGCGGTATGGAAAAACATCGGGAGTTGGCTGAACGGAAAGCTGGCGGAGACGGTGATCGGGAAGCCGAAGGAGATATACCTCTCGCCGTTCAAGGTGTTGCGCCGCGACATTGTCAAGGAGCTGGTCGTATACACCGGCCCTTTCGCGTATGTGGACGGGCTGATTTTCGGGGTCACGCGAAATGTCGGCCAGCTCGATATCCAGCATCGCGCAAGGTACTGTGGAAAGGGCAACTACGGGTTGGTCAGGTCGACGCTGGTCTTTCTGCGCCTGGCCACGGGTTTTTCCGTTTGGCCGCTGCGTTTCTCTTCCTGTGTCGGTTTAGCTTGCTCGCTGGGCGGGTTTGTGTTGGCGCTCTTCTACCTGGTCCAGTACGTGGTTCTCGAGCACCATGTCGAAGGCTGGATTACGCTCGTGATCCTGACGCTCGTCCTGGGCGGAACCCAGTTATTCGCGATCGGGGTGCTCGGCGAGTATCTCGGCCGCCTCTATCTCAGTGTGGGGGGGCGACCGCAGGCGACGGTCAAAGAGGTCTGGGGAGGCGGCGAGAGATGATCCCCTTCAACAAGGCGGCGGTGGTCGGTAAAGAGCTGGGCTATATCGCCCAGGCGGTCGCAAGCGGAAAGACGTCGGGCAACGGCCCCTTCACGCAGAGATGCCAGCGGTTCTTTGAGGAGCGTTACGGTTTTACCAAATGCCTGCTGACCACCTCCTGTACTGATGCGTTGGAGATGGCCGCGATCCTTGCTGACATCAAGCCGGGCGACGAGGTGATCGTACCCTCGTACACCTTTGTCTCGACGGCGCTGGCCTTCGTGCGGCAGGGCGCGAGGATCGTCTTCGCCGACAGTGCGCCGGACAATCCGAATATCGACGCAGAGCGGATTGAGTCGCTGATCACGCGACGGACGCGGGCGATCGTGCCTGTGCACTATGCGGGCGTTGCCTGTGACATGCGGAAAGTGCTGGCTTTGGCACAGAAGTACGGTCTGCTGGTGATCGCCGACGCGGCGCAGGCGGTCGACTCCTATTACACCGATGATCTGTCGGAGACGCCTTTGCCGTGGCACAGGCGGCTGAGGCGGCTGAACAACAGGTATCCCTTAGGTGGCATCGGGCATTTCGGGTGTTTCTCGTTTCATGAGACCAAGAACATCCAGTGTGGTGAGGGGGGCATGCTGGCCATTAATGATCCGCAGTTTGTCCGGCGCGCGGAAATCATCTGGGAGAAGGGGACGAACCGGGCCGAGTTCCAGAGGGGTGAGGCCAGTAAGTATGAGTGGATTGATGTAGGCTCCTCGTTCTTGCCTTCCGGTATCACGGCGGCCTTTCTGTGGGGCCAGCTTGAAAAGCTCAGGAGTGTGCAGCGCCGGCGTAAGAGCCTGTGGCGCCAGTATCAGGAGGGGCTTGGCCCGCTGTCCGAGGAGGGGTTGTTCGGCATCCCGCAGGTGCCGCACTATGCCACGCATAACGCGCATATGTATTATCTGGTCTGCCGCACAGCGCGTGAGCGTGCGCGGCTGATGGCGTATCTGAAAGAGAGCGGCATCCAGTCGGCCTCGCACTATCTCAGCCTGCGGTCCTCGGCGTATTATCGGGACAAGGGGTTCGGGCCCGAGCTGGTCCAGTGCGAGCGTTTCGTCGACCGTCTTTTACGCCTGCCGCTGTTCTACGGACTGACCGCTGGGCAGGTGAAGCGAGTCATCGGCACGGTTCGTGCGTTTTACGGGCATACAGGCTGAAACGGATTCGTTAACAGGAGGTGTTGAGATGGCAGAGCGGGGGTGGAGGAGTGGGGTGGCGCTGGGTATATTCAGCCTGGCGGTGGGGTGTGTGGCGGCTGAGGAGGGCCCTGTCGCGTACGGGCGTGAGGCGGCGCGGCTGCCGGTGGTCGACCTGTCGCAGGAGGGGGCGCGGCAGACGGTGGTGGCGGCGGGCGCGACCAACCTGTATCAGGGGCATCCGACCACGGTGCTGCTGCCGGACGGGCGGACGATCTTCTGTGTCTGGTGCGTCAACCATGGCGGTGCGGCGGGGCCGATGGCGCGCAGCGGTGACGGCGGGCGGACGTGGGAGCGGCTGGACGGGGGGCTGCCCGCGGGGTATCGGACGCACCAGAACTGTCCCAGTATCTACCGTCTTGTGGACGGGCGGGGCCTGGGACGGCTGTGGGTGTGGTCGGCGGCCCTGGGCACGCGTCAAGGGGCGCCGATGCCCAGCATCATGAGCGAGGACGACGGGCAGACGTGGCGCGAGATGCCCCCCTTGGGCGAGGCGTTCTACTGCGTGATGACCTTCAGCAGCGTCGTGCGCCTCAAGGACGGCACGTATCTGGGCCTTTACCATCGGGGCGAGACGAAGGGGGAGGGGCGGAAGACCCTTGAGGTCGTGCAGAGCGTGACGGCCGACGGGGGGTTCACCTGGAGCGCGCCGCGCGTGGTGGCGGCGGTGGCGGGCAAGTTGCCGTGCGAGCCGTATGTGTTCCGTTCGCCGGACGGGGCCGAGCTGTGCTGCCTGATGCGTGAGAACACGCACAAGGGCCTGAGCCTCAAGATGTTCAGCCGCGACGAGGGTAGGACGTGGAGTGTGCCGACCGATACGGCCTGGGGGTTGACCGGCGACCGCCACATGGGCGTGCGGACCCAGGACGGGAGGTATGTGATCGCCTTCCGTGACCAGGCGCCGCAGTCATCGACCAAGGGGCATTTTGTGGCGTGGGTCGGCACGTACGACGACATCCGGCAGGCGCTGCCGGGGCAGTACCGCATCAAGCTGCTGCACGGGTACAAGACGGGCGACCTCGGTTATCCGGGGGTCGAGCTGCTGCCGGACGACACGGTTGTGGCGACCACGTACCTCAAGTACTGGGCCGACGGCCGCCAGCACTCGGTGGTCAGCACGCGTTTTACCTTAAAGGAAACCGATGCGCGCGCGAACGTGCGGTGAGGGACGGTGAGGGTGGGAGGGGTTCACGGCCGGCCCTTGAATTCGTTCCGTTGTGCCTCAGGTTTTGTATTGCTTTCTCAGTCAGGCCGCATTAAAGTGTACGCGCTTAATGGTAAAAGCTGTCTTGCGTAAAGAGCAGGACGCGCAGCCGGAGAACGAGCATGAAAAACAGGCGGAACGGGCTAGGGCGTCGGGCGGTGGTCGGTCTGGCGGTATGTGTCGTGCTGGGTTTCGGGTCGGCGCGTGCGCAAGGGGTCCGTCCGGGGGCTGGTGCCGGAAGGGCTCAGCCGGGTGTTGCGGCCGCCCGTGGCGGGAAGGGTGAGCAGGTGGTGATCAAGCGCATGCCGCCTCCGACCAAGACCGCGATGGTGCGTACGCCCGAATTCAATGTTAACGTGTATAACACCCAGCCCAAAGTCTCAAAGAAGCCGCGCGAGTGGGCGCTTTTTGAAGTCAAATATGAGACTGAGGCGAAGTGGACCGACGAGCTGGTCTTTAACTACCACGTGATGACCAAGGGCAAGAACGAGGAAGGCAAGGACGCGTTCAGCTACTATGCGACGACGGTGCGGTATATCGATGTGCCGAAGGGCGAGCACATGAGCTGCGTCGCGATCCCCCCGAGCCTGGTCGAGCGGTTCGGCGAGCCTGTGGCGATCGCGCTTGAGATTATGGGCAAGGACGGGGCGGTCGCTGACAGCAAGGCGGAGTCCGTCATCCCGCTGCCGCAGGAGTGGTGGAAGAATAGCACGGTGCTGGACAATCCGAACCTGGCGCGCCGCACCGGCATGGTCGACCGTTCGAAAACGCCGTTCGCGCTGATCAACGCGGACGATTACGAGGTGGTGCAATAGTGTTTGCCTCAGACCGCATCCTCGCGCTGAACGTAGGCGCGAGCAAAGTTGTTCTGGCCGAATTCCATGTGCGGAGCGGTCGCGCGCCGGAGTTGACGAACTACGGCGTGGGCGACTTAGGCGTGGATCCGGACAGTGAGGGGGGCTCTTCGGCGGCGAGCATCACGGCCGCGATCCGGGAGATCATGAAGGCGCGCGGCATCCGGCGGGCGCCGCTGATGCTTTCGCTTTCCGGGCAGGTGGTCTTCCCCCGTTTTGTGCGGCTGCCTGCGGTGGGCCGCGAGAAGCTGCTGCAGATGGTGCAGTACGAGGTGGAGCAGAACGTCCCCTTCCCGATGGACGAGATCGTCTGGAACCACCAGTTCATCGGCGACGACGCCACGGGCGAGCAGAGCGCGATGATTGTGGCGGCCAAGGTCGACAATGTGCGCGAGATCACGGGCGCGGTCGTGGCGGCCGGCCTGGAGCCTGAGGTGGTCGACGTCGCTCCGATGGCGTTGTGCAACGCGCTGCGGTACAGCTACCCGGATCTGACGGGGTGTTCGGTCGTGCTCGATATCGGGGCGCGTTCGACCAACCTGATTTTTGTCGAGGACGAGAAGATCTACAGCCGCTGCATCCCGGTGGCGGGCAACGCCATCACGCAGGAGCTGGCCAAGAGTTTCCAGGTCCCGTTGGCGGAGGCCGAGCGGCTGAAGCGCGAGCAGGGCTTCGTCTCGCTGGGAGGCGTCTACGCGAGCGAGGACGACCAGGCGGACCGGGTGTCGAAGATCGTGCGCAATGTGGTGACGCGCCTGCACGCCGAGATCAGTCGTTCGGTCAACTTTTACCGGAGCCAGCAGGGCGGCACGGCCCCGGTGCGGCTGCTTTTGACGGGCGGTTCGGCGGTGCTGCCGCACCTCGACACCTTCTTCCGTGAGAAGCTGCAGATCGAGGTCACGCACCTGAACCCCTTCCTCAACGTTGCGGTCGGGCCGCGCGTGAACCGCGAGAAGGCGGCGACGGACGCGTTCGTGCTGGCGGAGACGGTCGGACTGGCGTTGCGCCGCTCGCTGGCCTGCCCGATCGAGATCAACCTGATGCCGCCGGAGATCGCCAAGCATAAGTCCTTCATGAAGCGCATGCCCTATTTCGGGCTGGCTGCGGCGGGGGTCCTGCTGAGCCTCGGCACGTGGACGCTGTATGAGCGGCAGATGGGCAGGCTGTACGCCGACCAGAAGGTGGTGGTGGAGCGTGACCTGACTGCGGCCAACCGCATGAAGAAGCGGATGGACGAGGCGTTGCGGGAGCGTGCCGAGGTGCAGCGCAAGGCCGATGCGGTACGGGCGGTGGTCGCCTCGCGGAGCGCCTGGCAGAAGCGCGTGGCCGCGATCCGCAAGAGCCTGTTCGAGGGGATGTGGCTGACAGACCTGGCGCCGATCAAGGATGAGGCGGGCGAGGTCACAGGCGTGCGGATCGTCGGGCGCGGCTGGTCCGACAAGCTCAAGGCGATCGAGGCGAAGGCGCTGGCGGCGGGACGTAAGGCAACGGCGGCCGAGGAGCTGAGCGAGGCGCTGCGGAGCCAGGCGGTCTTCGGGAAGGGCCCGCAGGATATCCAGATCGTCGGCGTCAAAGACATCGAGGCCTTCCTGATCGAGTTCACAATCGAGGCGAAGCTGGCGGAGGCCTCCGGCCCGAAGGGTGCGAACGAGAAATGAAACGGCAGAACATCATCCTGATAGCGATGGCGGCGGTGCTCGGGCTGGCCTGCCTTGGGGTTGGCGGATTTCTGATCAAGGCCATGGGGGACTGTGGCGAGGCGGAGGAGGCCCGCAACCAGGACTACGACCAGTTGCTGAGCCTCTATGGCGCCAAGCCCTACCCCAGCGATGAGAATATCGCCCGCGTGCGGGAAGACCGCGGGGCGTTGGAGGCCTGGCTCGCGTCCGCGTCCAACCTCGTGCACCGCGGGGATATCCCGCTGGAGGATCAGACGCCCGCGGTCTTCAAGCAGAGCCTGCAGGCCAAGGTCCGCGCGCTCTCCGCGCAGACCGGTGCGGTGAAGGGCAAGGTTGTGGAGGCCGGCTTCAAGTTCGGCTTCGATAAGTATCTGGGCGAGGACCGGTTGCCAGAGAAGGAGCATGTGGCCCGGCTGAGCGGACAGCTTGCGGTGATCGAGCAGGTCTGCCAGGCCCTGTATGCCGCGAACATCCTCAGCCTGGATAAGGTGGGGCGCGAGGCCTTCGACGATGGGATGGCCGAGCAGGCGGTGGAGGATGCGGCGCCGCGCGGCAGGAGGAAGGGCGCCGGCCGTGCGGCCGCGCGTGTGGCGACGCAGGATGCGGGTCAGGGGCTCTTCTCCAAGCAGCGTTTCTCCTTCGAGTTTAAGGCCCGGCCCGGGGCCTTTGTTGACGCTCTCAACCGGTTGGCGGCGCTGGATCTGTTCGTGGTGGTGGCGGAGGCGGAGTTTCACAAGACGGCGGATCCCCTCGCGCTGCGCGAGAGCCGCAAGAAGGACAGGCCGGGTTCCGAGCCGGCTGCGGCTGACGGCAGCGCGCCTGCCCCGGCGGACCTGTCCGCCCTCTCGCATGTTGACCGCATCGTGACCGATCCCGAGCTTGAGCCGCCCCTGAGCGTGAGGCTTGACCTCGACGTCTACTCGTTCGAAGGAGTGTAAGCCGTGGCCCTGAAACTGAACACCAACCTGCCTGTTGTCCGCCACTATGACAAGATCGTGGCTGTGCTCGTGCTGGTTCTGCTCGCGGTCTCGCTCTATTACCTGACCAGCGCGGGCGCCGAGCGGCGGCGCAGCGAGACGGCCTTCGAGGGTGAGCTGAGCCGTCGCAAGCCGCAGGCGGCTGTGATGCCCGCCATGGACATGGGGGAGTATGAGGATGCGCTCAAGCAGATCCGTACGCCTTTCCAGCTTCCGCCTTCGGACGACGCCCAGCGGGCCGGCTTCCTGACGCCCGAGCGCCGCGTCGCCTGCGTCAGCGGGCCTTGCCAGAAGCCGATCCCCTTCGAGGCGGCCGTCTGCCCCTTCTGCGAAGCGCCGCAGCCCGCCCTGGTCAAGGCGCCCCAAGGCGACGGCATCGACACCGACCGCGACGGCATCCCCGACAAGCTGGAGAACGCGCTCGGCCTGAACCCGCAGGATCCGTCCGACGCCAAGGGCGATCTTGACGGCGACGGGTTCACGAATGTGGAGGAGTATCAGGCGAAGACGGATCCTAAGGACGCCAAGAGCCATCCGTCCATCGTCAACCTGCTGCGCGTGAAAGAGCTGAGGGGCAAGCGTCTGCCGCTGGTCTTCAGCGCCGTCAACACCATGCCCGACGGCAACCAGCTTGTGTTTAACCTGGCCGGGCCGAACCCCCGCACGTTCTGGGTGCGCGAAGGGCAGCCGATCGGCGAGACCGATTACGTGGCCGGCCGCGCGACCGTCAAGTTTGAGGAGCGGCCCAACCCGCTTACGCCCGGTATCCCGATGAAGGTGGACGTCTCCACAACCACCGTCAAGCGGAAGTCCGACGGCAAGGAGCTGACGCTGAAAGTCAATGAGCGTGGGATGGTCACGGATATCGAAGCGGTCTTCACCCTGCCGCTCGATGGTACAGAGGTGTCAGCCCTGGAGGGCGGCACGTTCAAACTCCGCGAGGAGACGTACCGGGTGGAGTCGGTGGACAACACCAAGACCGAGGCCGTGATCCGGAATGTGAAGACGGATGAAACAAAAGTTGTTCGGAAGCTTGATTAGTTTCCGGAATCGGGGTATAGTTAGCTTCCATTTTACTGTTCATAGGGTAAAAAGCTGCCACACAAAGAGGAGTCTCCCCAGATGACGCACAGTTCAAGGTGGTTATTGACGCTGAGAGTTTCGGCGGTCGCGTGCGGGATCGTGACGAATCTGAGCGCTCAAGACGAGCTGGATGCGCTCCTGAATCCTGCGGCCCAGCCGAAGCCAGCCGTGGAGGCCCCGCGTAAAGAGGAGCCCGCGCCCGCGCCTGTCGCGGAGCCGCCCGCCATGGAGCAACCCGCCGCGCCCGCGCCTGTGGTCGAGGCCCCCGCCGCGCCCGCGCCTGTGGCCGAGGCCCCTGCCGCGCCCGCGCCTGTGGTCGAGGCTCCTGCCGCGCCCGCGCCTGTGGCCGAGGCACCCGCCGCGCCCGCGCCTGCCGCTGAGCAGCCTGCGGTGGCCGACGGGGCGGACCGTGATAACCTGGTCTCCGAGCTGGTCGTGCTGGAGACAATCCGTCGCAAGTCTTTGGACGATCACGGGTTCGCGTCGCTCGAGACCGCGCGTAAGGCGCTGCGCGACGGCGATTATCCTCTGGCGCGCGAGCAGTATAAGCAGGCGTTGGAGTTTATCGGCAACCGTCCCGCCAATCAGGCGGCGCGCACCGAAGCCTCGCAGGGTATGGCAGAGGCCCTCTATCGCGAGGCCAAGCTGACCATGAAGCAGGGCGACATTGATAAGGCCGTGCCGTTGGCGACCCAGGCCCAGGAGCGCGGCCATCCGCAGGCCGCACGCCTGTTGGAGGCGCTCAAGAAACCCGCAGCCAAAGATGCTGTCGACGCCTCCAGTATCTCCCACCGGATCAATGAGCCGGAATATAAGACCAGCCGTGACGATATCCGCAAGCGCCTGCGGCGTTCCCGGCAGTACTATGTGACCGCCGAGTACGACAAAGCGCTTGAGGAGTGCGAGCTGATCCTGCGTGACAACCCGCACAATGTTGAGGCGATGGGGCTGCGCGACCAGATCGCCGAGCGCATGCATGCCGTAGCTGACGTGGAGTTCGAGGCGACCCGCAGCCTGATGATCAAGGACGTCCGTAAGATCTGGACGCCGGAGCGCTATGCGATCGAGAGTTCGCAGATGCCGAAGGGCGGTAAGATGGACCTCGGCACCAAGGAACTGGTCAAGGACATCAGCGTCGGCAAGTCCGATGAGCAGATCATCTCCAAGAAGCTGCGCGAGATCGTCATCCCGGAGGTCACGTTCCGGCCCCCGGCCACGATCATCGACGCCGTCGATTTCTTTAAGCAGGCCAGCCGGGACTACGACAACCCCGAGATTCCGGTCGAGCAGCGTGGCGTCAACCTGGTGCTCAAGCTGAAGACCGCCGCAGGGGGCGCACAGCCCGCCGCGCCCGCCGAGACCGACATCTTCTCCGGGGCCGCCCCCGCAGCCGCGCCTGGCGTTCCGGTGATCCCGGCGCTCAGCGCGCGCTTCATCAACCTGTGGGACGCGCTCAAGCTCGTCTGCGACGTCACCAGCATGAAGTTCCGCATCCGCGGTAATATCGTCATGATCGTGCCCGCCGACGATCCGGACGACCTGCTGGTCACGCGCTCCTATAATGTGCTGCCGTCGCTCAGCGACCGTCTGGGCGCTGCCTCCAGCGAGATGGGCGCGAACGCAAATGCTGGCAATGCCGACAACACCTTCATCGGCACGACGAACATGGACAGCCGCCAGGACTGGAAGGACTTCTTCCAGAAGATGGGCGTGACCTGGCCGGACGGCTCCTCGATCTCCTATATGGCCACGATCGGCAAGCTCCGCGTGACGAACACGGCCGAGCAGCTCGCGGTCTTCGAGCAGGTTCTGGAGGATCTGAATGTCACGCCTCGCCTGATCGAGATCGAGGCGCGCTTCGTCGAGGTTTCGCAGAAAGACCTCAACTCGCTCGGTTTCGAGTGGCTGCTGAACAGCGACTTCAATTTCAACGCGGGCGGATTCCTTGACAAGGCGCTGAACCTCAAGGAGTTCAGCAACAAACCCGTCCAGTTGACCGACGCGGCCGGAAACCTGCTGTTCGCCTCTGACGGCGTGACCCCGCTGATGGGCTACGCCCCGTATACGCGGCCGGGTACGGCTTCGGGCGTCGGCTATGTTAACACGGTTGACGGGCTTCAGCCGATCGCGATCGGCGCCGGGCAGTATGGCACGGCGGCCGCCAACGGCCACAACATGAGCCTGAACGCGATCGACGGGACCACCTATAGCATGGGATCCCGTTATCTGAGCACGCCCGGCAACCCGATCTCGGGAGAGGGCAAGAGCACGAACGACCAGTTCATGCGTCTCAACGCGTTCATGGGCAACGCCGACATCTCGATGATCCTCCACATGCTCAGCCAGCGTTCCGACACCGACCTGCTCTCCGCGCCGAAAGTCGTCACCAAGTCCGGCCAGGAGGCGATCATGAAGGTGGTCACGGAGTATATCTACCCCACCGAGTTCGAGGTTCAGATCTCGCAGCAGGGCAACTCCGGCAGCAGCATCAACAGCGGCGGCTCGGGCGAGCCTCTGGCGATGGTGGAGCCGCAGAACTTCGAGATGCGCGAGGTGGGCGTGATCCTGCAGGTCGTGCCCGAGGTTTCGGCGGAGGGCCAGATGATCAACCTCCTGCTCAACCCGCAGGTCGTCTCGGAGCCGGTCTGGAAAAATTACGGCACCAAGATCCCGAAGAATGTGTACCGTCCCGCGACCGCGCAGGAACTCCTCCTCAATCCGACTCAGACGGTGGTTACCGAGACGGCTTACACCGAGCTGCCCATGGAGCAGCCGTTCTTCCACGTGCGTTCGGTCTCCACGCAGCTCTCGATCTACAATGGCGCGACGGTGGTCATGGGCGGTCTGATCACAGAGGCGCGTAAGACGATTGAGGACAAGATCCCCTTCTTGGGCGATATCCCGTATCTCGGCCGTCTGTTCCGCAGCCGCTCGGAGGAGTCCGACAAGCGTAATCTGTTGGTGTTCGTCACGGCCCGGCTGGTCGATCCTGCTGGCCGTGCGGTGCGTGTGAGCGGCGGCGAGTCGCCGTTGCTCTCGGGCGGTAATCTGCCTTCGGCCCTGACCGCGCCGGCAACTGAGGGAGCGGCGACGGCGGCGCCCTGAGCGGGCCTCGCGCTCCGTACTTAAAGTCGAAACTGCGGGCCTGTCCGTTGGACAGGCCCGTGTGTGAGACGGGTGTCGGCCATACAAGAGGCCAGTCGTTTGCGGGTGTCGGCGTTTCCGGATAGCGGCCTAGTCGGCTGTGTTACGGTGTGCGAAGGCCTTGCGGATGCGGGCGGGTGGTGAGCCCTTTCTTTGGGCTTGGCCCTGATGGGGACGGGTGTCCTCCGGGCCGACATCGTGATTCCTGATGGGCTTACGTGTGGCCATAACGGGCGGAATCGCCTGTGGTAAAAGTCTGTTCTCTACGTTTCTCCAGCGTCTGGGGGTCGAGGTGCTCGACGCGGACGATGTTGTGCATCGGCTGGAGGGGCCTGGCGGTCGGGCGGTGCCTTTGATCCGTGAGCTGTTCGGTGACGGCGTGCTGTTGCCGGACGGGTCGGTAGACCGGCGTGTGTTGGGCGAGCGTGTCTTTTCCGATTCTGCGGAACGGGAGCGCTTGAACCGTGTGCTTCATCCGCTCGTGCGCGAGGAGCTGTTGCGCTGGGCCAGCCGGCCAGGCGACGGGCTCAGGGCCGTTGTGATCCCTTTGCTATTTGAGTCTGGCTGGGAGGGCGATTGGGATAGGGTCGTCTGCCTGGTCTCGGGAGAGCGTGAGCAGTTGGAGAGGCTGATGCGGGGACGCGGTCTGACGGAGTGTCAGGCGCGCGCTCGCATGGCCGCCCAGATGCCGGTAGCGGATAAGGCCGCCCGGTCGCATCTGGTCGTTGATAATCGGACAGATGCGGATCAGTTGAGGCAAGAGGCCGAACGTGTCTGTCGTTTCTTGAGGGAGATTTCTGCATGAGTACTGAGAATGGGGCGCATGACGAGGGCGGTGGCAGCCAGGGGCATCATCCGCAGGGCCAGCAGGGTCCGCAGGGTCAGCCGCAGGCGAATCGCGAACAGGGCGGCGGCAACCCTCAGCAAAAGTGGTCCCGGTTCGGCCCGCGTCCCAGCGGGCAGGTGGCCCGGCCCTCCTCGGAGCGTGGCGACCGCCGCGACGGCGGCGGCCGAGGGGGCCACGGCGGCCGTGGCCGCCAGCGGCCGCAGAAACATCACAATAACAGGGGCGGGGGGGGGATGAACCGCGGCGTCGCCAAGCCGTCGAACCCGCACGGCATGATGGATTATGACGATATGCCGCCGGTGCCGCCGGCCCCGCCGGCCCCGACCTCGGGCGAGCAGGCGCATGCGGAGGGCGCCGTCGGGCAGGAGGGCTTTCAGAACGCCGGTGGCGACACCTATCACCCGCCCACCGGTGAGCGTCTGCCGGACATCCACCTGACGGACCTGCAGCAGATGGAGCAGTCTGAGCTGATGGAGCTGTTGCCGCACGTCAACCCCGAGGAGATCGCCTCGATGCGCAAGCACGAGGTCATCTTCGAGCTGATCCGGAGTTATCTGAGGCGCGGCGGCACGGTGATCACCAGCGGCGTGTTGGAGATCCTCCCTGACGGGTACGGGTTCCTGCGCTCCCCCAGGAGCAATTACCTCCAGTGCCCCGAGGACGTTTACGCGTCGCCCTCGCAGGTGCGCCGGTTTGCGCTCCGCACGGGTGATCTGGTGGAGGGGCCGGTGCGCGACCCCCGCGAAAAGGAGCGTTTCTTCGCGCTCGGCCGGGTTGACGTGGTCAACGGCAAGCAGGCCACTGAGGCGCGCCGGATCGTCCACTACGAGAGCCTGACGCCGCTCTTTCCGGACCGGCGCATCCGGCTCGAGACCTCGCCGGACGAGATCTCGATGCGGGTGATGGACATCTTCACGCCGATCGGGTTCGGCCAGCGCGGCCTGATCGTCGCGCCGCCGCGGACGGGCAAGACCGTGCTGCTCCAGAAGGTCGCCAATGCGATCTCGGCCAACCATCCGGACGCGGTGCTGATCATCCTCCTGATCGACGAGCGCCCCGAAGAGGTGACGGACATGCAGCGCCACACCAAGGCGCAGGTGCTGAGTTCGACGTTCGACGAGGCGCCCGAACGGCATGTCCAGGTGGCGGAGATGGTGATCGAGGTCGCCAAGCGGCAGGTCGAGGGCGGCAAGGACGTGGTCATCCTGCTGGACAGCATCACCCGTCTGGCGCGGGCCTACAACACGGTCCAGCCCCACAGCGGCAAGATCCTGTCGGGCGGTGTGGACGCCAACGCGCTGCACAAGCCTAAGCGCTTTTTCGGCGCGGCGCGAAACATCGAGAAGGGCGGCAGCCTGACGATCATCGCAACGGCGCTGGTCGATACCGGCAGCCGCATGGACGAGGTGATCTTCGAAGAGTTCAAGGGCACGGGCAACATGGAGCTTTGCCTGGACCGGCAGCTCGTGGACAAACGGGTGTTCCCCGCGATCAACATCGAGAAGTCCGGTACCCGTAAGGAGGAGCTGCTGCTCTATCCTGAGGAGCTGAACCGGACCTGGATCCTGCGCCGGGCGCTCAACGGGGTGCCGCCGGTCGAGTCGATGGAGATGATCGTCAAGCGGATTAAGAACACCAAAAGCAACGCCGAGTTCCTGGTCAGCATCAAGGAGCAGTAGACCGGGTTGGCGGGTGGTGCCCGGCGCGCATTTTTTTCGTGAAGTGCGGCCGGGCACATGTTATTTTATTAGCCCTTTTTTGCGGTATGGAAAGTGAAAGGTTTTACGGATGAACGTCGAGAGACAGAACATGGGTTTGTGCCGGGTGAAGCTGGTGGTCAAAGCGGACGCCGCGGAGACCCGCCCCGACTATGAGGAGGTCGTCAAGGCCTTCCTGACGCAGGGTCGCGTCAAGGGCTTCCGTCCCGGCAAGGTGCCGCGCGAGATCATCCAGCGCGAGTTCCGTCAGCAGATCGAGGAGGAGGTCCACGGACGGCTCGTGCGCTCGCTCTATAAGCGCGCGGTGGAGCAGGAGAACCTCAAGCTGGTCGCGCTGCTGGAGGTGGGCGAGGTCGCGTTCTCACCTGAGAGCGGCATCCGTTTCTCGTTCACGGCCGACGTCGAGCCGGAGTTCGACCTGCCCAAATACGTCAAGATCCCGGTGCCGTTCGAGGAGCCGGTCGTGACGGACGATCAGGTCGAGGAGCACCTCAACCGCCTGCGCGGCGCGTTCGCCCGTTTCGAGGAGGCGCCCGAGGGATATCCGGTCGCGGCGGGAGACCTGGTGAGCATCGATTTCTCCGGAAGCGTCGGCGGACGTCCGGTGTCCGAGCTGGCGCCCGAGGCCAAGGCGGTCTCCGAGGGTAAGGACTTCTGGTTCCAGGTGGAGGAGGGCCGCTTCCTGCCGGAGGTGGTGAGCGCGCTGGAAGGGATGCGCGCCGGAGAGGCCAAGGAGGTCAAGGCCGCCTTCGGGAAAGATCATCCGCTTGAGGCGCTGCGCGGCAAGAAGGCGGATTACCAGGTGACGCTCAAGGGCGTGCGCCAGCGCGCCCTGCCGTCCGACGAGGAGCTGCTCAAGCAGGTCAAGGCGGAGTCGCTGGAGGCGTTCCGCGCGCAGGCGCGCCAGAGCCTGGAGGAGGCGGCGCAGGCGGCTGAACAGCAGCGCCGCGAGCAGGCTGTTGTGGAGTACCTGCTGAAGAAGACCGACTTCGACCTGCCGGAGACGGAGGTGTCCGACGAGATCTCGCGGACGATCGACCGGATGGCCAGCGAGGCGCACTACCGGGGCCTGAAGCGTGAGGACCTTGAGAAGAACCGTGAGGCGATCATCGAGAACGCCACGGCCAGCGCGAAGCGGCAACTGAAGCTGAGGTATGTGTTGCGCGCCATCGCCGACAAGGAGAAGATCACGGCGTCGGACGAGGAGGTCAACCAGAAGCTGGAGGCGCTGGCGTCGGAGCACCGCATGAAGGTCGAGCAGCTCCGCGCGCAGCTTGAGAAGAGCGGGCGGATGGGCCTGCTGAGCAGCCAGATCGTCGGCGAGAAGACCATGCAGGCCCTGCTGGCCCAGGCGAAACACTGAGGAGACGTATGCACCCGACACACGCATCCATGCTAGTCCCGATCGTCGTCGAGCAGACGGGGCGGGGCGAGCGCTCGTACGACATCTATTCGCGCCTGCTGCAGGACCGGATCGTCTTTATCGGCACCGGCATCAACGACGAGGTCAGCAACCTGATCATCGCCCAGCTCCTGTTCCTGCAGGCGCAGGACGCGACCAAGGAGATCTCGGTCTACATCAACTCGCCCGGCGGATCGGTGACGGCGGGACTGGCCATATATGACACGATGCAGTACATCACGTGCGAGGTGGCGACGTACTGCGTGGGGCAGGCGGCCAGCATGGGGGCGGTGCTCCTGGCGGCCGGGCGCAAGGGCAAGCGCTTCTCCCTGCCCAACGCCCGCATCATGATCCATCAGCCGTGGGGCGGCGCGGAAGGCAAGGCCTCCGACATCAGCATCGCGGCCAAGGAGATCCTGCGCCTGAAGGACCGGCTGAACGAGATCCTCGCGTTTCATACGGGCAAGACCGCGGACGCGCTGGCGAACGATACGGAGCGCGACTATTTCATGTCGGCGGATGAGGCGAAGGCCTATGGCCTGGTCGACGAGGTGCTGGTCAAACGCCAGGCGGAGAAGTAAGAGCATGGCACGTCGCACATCCTCGGGTTCCGGCTCCGGCACCGGCTCGGATCTGGTCTGTTCATTCTGCGGCAAGGACGAGCGCGCGGGCGCGGCCATCATTCCCGGGCCGGGCGCCAACATCTGCTGTGACTGCGTGGAGATCTGCGCGCGCATCGTGGCCGAGAGCGCGCCGCAGTCCAAGCGGCGCGCCGCGGCCGCCCTGCCGCAGCTCCGCGTGCCGCCGCCTTCCGAGATCAAACGCTTCCTCGACCAGTATGTGATCGGCCACGAGCGCACGAAGAAGATGCTTTCGGTGGCGGTGCATAACCATTACAAGCGCCTGACGCAGCGGCCGGCCGGCCAGGACGACCGTTTCGCGGACGTGGAGATCGAGAAGAGCAACATCCTGATGATCGGCCCGACGGGCTGCGGCAAGACGCTCTTCGCCCGCACGCTCGCGCGCCTGCTCGACGTCCCCTTCGCCATCGCCGACGCGACCACGATCACCGAGGCGGGCTACGTGGGCGAGGACGTCGAGAACATCCTGCTCTACCTGCTGCAGGCGGCGGACATGGACGTGGCGCGGGCCGAGCGCGGCATCGTCTACATCGATGAGATCGACAAGATCGCGCGCAAGACCGAGAACGTCTCGATCACGCGCGACGTCTCGGGCGAGGGCGTGCAGCAGGCCCTGCTCAAGATCCTGGAGGGCACCGAAGCGCGTGTGCCGCCCCAGGGCGGCCGCAAGCACCCGCAGCAGGAGTACATCAAGCTCAACACCCGCAACATCCTCTTCATTTGCGGGGGCGCGTTCGTCGGTCTGGACAGTATCGTGCGGCAGCGTGAGGGACGCCGCGCGATCGGCTACACCGAGGCGGGCGGCCGGTCGGCGCGCAAGGCTGCGGACGGCGCGGCCCCCTTGGCCGTCCAGCCGGAGGATCTCGTCCGGTTCGGGCTGATCCCCGAGTTTGTCGGCCGTCTGCCGGTCTTGACGTCGATGGCCGAGATGAGCGAGGAGGATCTGGTCCGTATCCTGACGGAGCCCAAGAACTGCCTCGTCAAGCAGTATCAGAAGCTGCTGGACATGGAGGAGGTCGAGCTGACGTTCGACCCCGAGGCGCTGCGCGAGATGGCCCGGCTGGCGATGAAGCGCAAGGCCGGCGCGCGCGGCCTGCGCGCGGTGATGGAGGACCTCATGATGGAGGTCATGTTCGAGGCCCCCGGCAACCCTGCGCTTAAGGCCCTGCGCGTGACAGCCGAGATGGTTCGCAAGCAGAGCGAGGGCGGCGAGGCTGCCGCGCATCTGTTGGCGTAGCGCGCACCTTGACCTTGGGCTGCCTGCCCTCCCCTGAGAGGGCGCAACCCCGTTTCACTGACCGACCGATGAACAGCGGCGCGCCCGGAGGTCGCGCCCTACCCGCGATCCGAAGCCGGAACGACGACCCTCGCAGGTAGGGTCGGACCTCCGGGCCGACCGAATGCGTCTCTTTCGTCAAGTCAGTGAAACGGGGATGCCACCCCTGCTGAGAGGGGTGTTCCGCCCGGCTTGTGCTCAGGCCGTAAAAGGGCTATCCTTGATGTGACGCTGTAACAAGGAGGCCGTCATGGGGTACCTGAAAGAAGCCAGCCGCCGAAATTTTGTCGTCGGCTGCATGTGCGCCGTCGGCGCGCGCCGCGCCTGCGGCGCGCAGCCCTCCACCCGCAATCTCCGCAGCCTCAAGGAGCCTGACGCGGAGCAGCCGGCCTCCGCCTCCGGACTGTCTGCGCCACAGGGGAAGCGGAACGCGGAGATCGCCTTCTGCGGGATCTACTGCGCGGCCTGCGAGCTGCACCTCAACGGCAAGAAGGACGGCAAGAAGTGCAAAGGCTGCACGCATCCGAGCATGGAGTCGAAATGCGGGGTCTTCCTGTGCGCCAAGGAGAGGAAAGTCGCCAACTGCGGCCTGTGCGAGAGCTTTGAGACCTGCGAGCGGCTCAGCAAGCACCACGAGAAACCGCTCTACCGCCAGGCGGCGCGCCGGACCTGCGCCAAAGTCAAGGAGGCTGGCCTTGCGGCCGCGGCCGCCGAGCTGAAGACGCGCTGGACCTGCGCCTCGTGCGCCAAGCTGTTCCCCTGGAACACAACCGGCGCGTGCCCGCATTGCGGCAAGCCGGTGACGGCGCTGTCCGAGAAGGACGCGTAAGGCCGCAGCACAGGGTCACGGCGCCCTGCGAGCCGCTCAGCCGTTCTAGACAGCCGCCGCGACGATGCGGTTCCGCTCGTCGAGCCGCACGATCCTGGGCTGGTGGTGCTTGCGCTCCTCGTCGTCGAGCTGGCACCAGGCCATCACGATCAGCCGGTCGCCGACCACGCCCTTGTAGGCCGCCGCGCCGTTCAGGCAGGCCACGCCGCTGCCGCGCGGCCCGCGGATCGCATAACGCCTCGACGAACCTGAACCCTCAGCGGCCGCCAACGACGCGCTCTGGCTGCGCTTCGTGGTCGCCAACGGCGGCACGGCCGAGACGCAGAACGCCGTCGCGGACGGCGTCGACGCCGTCTGCGCGCTCTACGGGCGGCTCAATGTCGGCAGCCACTTCTGCGCCATGTCGGGGCTCGAAGTCCAGGACTTCGCCGGCGACCGCATCTGGTTCCACGACCGCGGCGGCGCAGCGCCCGGCTGTGCGCTGGTCCGGTACCCCTGTCGCACGGGCATCCCTGCCCGTGCCGCGTGTCCCCGCGCCACGGGCTGCGCCGACCGGATGCGTGCGTGTCATCGGTCGCTGCCTCGCGAACAGGCTTGAAGCGAGCCGGGCCGTATGCTATCGTGCGGACATGGTTGAACTTAGGGCGAACGTTCCGACGGCCGTTTGAGCCTGAGCGATGATCCCTATTGTGGCCGGTAAGGCTCACAGGCAAGTCGTAACCCGTTGCCGTCCAGCCGAAGGGTTGATCTATAGCAGCGAGAGTTATGCTATTTTCCCTGCTATTTTTGATCCTCAATCAGAGGTTAGCCCGAAGATATGAAGAGAACACGACGCGAAGGGAATTGCGAAGAATGACGAGAAACTCGCTAAATCGAGGCCTCGGCGCCGCAAGGGCTGCCAAGAAGGACGAATTTTACACCCAGTATGACGACATCCAAAAGGAAGTTGAGGCCTATCTCGAGTTCGACCCCGACACATTCCGCGGCCAGGTCGTCTACTGCAACTGCGACGATCCGTTTGAGAGCAACTTCTTCAAGTATTTCGCCGCCAACTTTAACACGCTCGGCCTCAAGAAGCTTGTCACCACAAGTTACGACGGCTCCCCTATCGCTGGCCAACTCACGTTGTTTCCGGAATATAGCGAGGGAAACGGCAAGCGCAAGAAGCCCAAGGCCCTCGCCGTGATCATCGATCATGTCAAAGACGAAGACGGAGACGGCGCGGCGAACATAGACGACGTAAAGCTCTTCCTCAAGCGAAACAAGGCCGCGCGAATACCCTTGAAAGGAGACGACAAGTACGGCGGCGGCGACTTCCGCAGTGCGGATTGCGTCGAGTTACTCAAGCAGGCGGACATCGTGGTCACCAACCCGCCCTTTTCACTGTTCCGTGAGTACGTCGCCCAACTCGTGGAGCATTCAAAGAGATTCCTGATCATCGGGAACACCAATTCGATCACATACAAGGACATCTTCCCGCTTATCAAGGACAACTGGATGTGGCTAGGCTGCACGAACTTCAACGTTGGAATGTTCTTTGAGGTGCCTGACCACTGGGGACATTTCCACCACATAGACCGGGAAACGGGGAAAAAGATCGCCCGCGTTTCTTCCTCGTGCTGGTACACAAATATTGACCATGGTCGTCGCCACCAGCCATTGAGCCTGATGACCATGGCCGAGAATCTCAAGTTCAGTAAGAATCTGAGAGGCAAGGCCACTTACGACCGGTACGCGAACTACGATGGGATTGAGGTGGGCAACTACAAGGAAATCCCCAGCGACTACGACGGCTCTATGGGGGTGCCTATTACCTTCATTGATAAATACAACCCGGACCAGTTCGAGATTCTGGGGTCGAGCATGAACCTCGGCGTGCCAATGTCGCAGGTCGCACAAAAGGGAAGCTACTTGCCAGGCGGGCCGCGTTTCTACATCGCCAATGGCGACGGCAGTTATCGCCGAATGTACGACAGAATCGTTATCCGACACCGCCGCACCCGGCCGGCGAGAAAGGCCACAAAGTGAAGACCACCCTAAAAACTGACATCACGGTCGCCGACATCTGCGCCGGGTTTGTGTATAACCAATTGGAAGGCAAAGGGCTTTTTGGACTAGACGGAAAGCTCACAATTCAGCCGGAGTATCAGCGGAACTACATCTATGCCGACGGCGGCGGCAAGAAGGAGCAGGCAGTCATCCATTCACTGCTTAAGGGATACCCGCTGGGACTGATCTACTTTAACAAGGTAGCACAGGACAAGTTCGAGGTGCTAGACGGCCAGCAACGCATCACAAGTGTCGGGCGATTCATCACGAACAAGTTTGCGATTATGGACGACGGCAACCCGAAGAATTTCGACAGCCTGCCCACCGACCAGCAAGCCAGGATTCGTGACTCCAAGCTGTTGATCTACGAGTGCGAGGGCACGGAGACCGATATCAAGAAGTGGTTTGAGACGATCAACATCGCAGGTGTGCCACTCAACGACCAAGAGCTCTTGAACGCCATCTACTCCGGCCCATTCGTGACGCTTGCGAAGGCTGAGTTCAGCAACAGCCAGAACGCGAATATCCAGAAATGGAGCGCGTACATTAAAGGCAGCGCGAACCGTCAGGAGTTCTTGGAGCGGGCGCTAGACTGGGTGAGCAAAGGTGATATCGACGGCTACATGAACGCTCATCGTTATACAGGCGACATCAACGAGCTGAAGACCTATTTCAACAGCGTGATTGACTGGGCTTCAACCGTCTTTGCTGACGTTCTACCAGAAATGAAGGGATTGGAGTGGGGCAGACTTTACGAGGAGTATCACGGCAAGTCCTACGATCCGAAGAAGCTGTCGGACGGGGTGAAGAAACTCGCCGCCGATGACTGCGTGACCAATCGCAAGGGGATTTTCGAGTTTCTCTTGGGCGGCTCGGTCGATACCAAGTTGCTGGAGGTCCGGGTCTTCGACATACCGGTCAAGAGGGCCACATACGCTAAGCAGACGCAGGCGGCTGAACGCAAGGGCAAGTCCAACTGCCCGCATTGCGCCGTTGGGCATGGCGCGAACAAGAGCAGAATCTACAAGTTCGACGAAATGGACGCCGATCACGTGGCAGCATGGAGCAAAGGCGGCAAGAGCACGGCCAAGAACTGTGAGATGCTTTGCATCACCCACAATCGGGCCAAAGGCAACAGATGATTCGGAGAATGAAGAGGGGCTAACAAGAGCGTGGAACACTACGTTTCACCCGGCGCGGACGCCGGCTGAAACGAGGTTCACGCGCGGACGTGTGCGCCCGGCATGGCGCACGACTTGTGGGGTGAGAGTCCCCTAACCACCTGTCAGGAGGAAGGTTTAGCGAAGGACAACTGCGTCGCCGCGAGGCGGGGTGGGGAGGGGCAGCCCGCAGGGCAACAGGCTGCAGCTTGCCTGCAGCAACGGAGCGCAGCGTAGTGGCAACCCCAACGCGAAAGCACGGGGCGATGAACAAGAACCGGATACGAGGTGTGGCACATTCGGGACCAGCGGGCACGTGACTGGCTAAGTCCTCCATTCTCCCAACGGGGTGTGCTTTATAAATCCGGCGTCTGCGTGCGGAAGGTTACGTGTCTTACCCCGGGAGACCTGCGTCCCTGTGGAGGCGATGCCTCCGCGCCGGCGGCGCCCGCCGCGTGGGACGCGCTGATCCGGCGGCTGTGGCAGACCAAGTGGGTCGTGTACCCCAAAGCCACCTCCGGCGACACAGCGCCGGAATCACAAGCCCCCCTTCGCGCGACCGCCCGGCGGGCCGCGCCGGCGGAACCGTGCCCGGACGCCGAATAGACGCCGCCCAGGCGGCGTCCAGGACCGGCGGAATGAAGAGAGAGTGTCTCTCCGCGTCCCCCGCCGCCCCTCTCAAGCGCGGCCGCGCGGCGTCCGTCCGGGCCGGAAGCCCCGTTCAAACCCCATAGCGCCGGGGCGTCCGACGCGGCTCCGTTCAACTGCATTTTATCCCTTATGCGGGCTCTCCGCTTCCCGTCTCTTCCCATCGTAACCGTTGCGTGGTATACTGCACCGCACAA
>JAKJGY010000159.1 GCA_022704145.1 Verrucomicrobiota bacterium | reverse complement strand
CGGTGGCGAGCATATCGAGCGCGATGGCCCTTCCGGCCACCGGCAGCCTGCGCCGCTCCCGCTCACGGCGCGAGCAGGCGGAAGAAGCGGCAGCCGTTGGTGCCGTCCGGGAGCGTGACGCGCCAGGCGCCGCTCTCGGCGGCGGGCTCGTTGGTCAGGGTCGTCCACACCACGGGCGGCGTCAGGTTGGTCGCCGCCTGGAGCCGGAACGCGCCCGGATCGGAGGAGGGCCAGCCGAGCGCGACGCGCCCGCCTGAGGCCGCCACGCTGACCGCCGGCCGGTCGGGCAGCACGACCGCCGCGTCGAGCGCGAAGGCGAAGGCGATATCGGAGCTGGAGAGGCTGTTCTGGTGGACTTCGGCCGCGAGCAGGTTGGTGCCGGGCACCAGCAGCGCCCGGCTGACGGCGTTGGTGAGCCACGCGGCCTCCGCCGCGCCGCCGACGCTCGCGCTCGCGGGCGTGGCGTTGGTGATCGTCACGCCGGCCGGCAGGTTGTCGCGCCAGATCTCCGTGCCGTTGAGGTAGACGACCGCGCCATCGTCGCGCTGCAGGCGGGCCGTCAGGCTGGCGACCGCACCGGGGTCGGGTACGACGAAGCGGCGCCGGAAATAGGTGGTCCACTGGCGGTTGTTGGCCACCGTCGTGGCGGGCGGCTGCCCGTTGGCGTCGCCGAAGCCGAGCATAGCCGCCCCGCTCGCCCACGCGGCGTCATCGTACGACAGGTGGCGCCACGCCGTGCCGAGGTCGTTCGTGCCGTCGAAGTAGCGCCAGACCGCGCCGCCGGGGACGGGCGCCGCCGCCAGCGGCGGCAGGAAGTTCGTGAATGCGAACGGCGCGGAGGTCACGCGGCGCCCGTGGGCGTCGCGCGCCGTCGCCACGACCGTGTGCGGGCCGTAAGCCGGCGCGGCCCACGTCACGGCGTAGGGCCAGCTCGACGCCGAGGCGAGGTAGTGCCCGTCGACCGCGTAGTCGATGTAGAGGAGCGCGCCGTCGGGGTCGTCGGCCGCGGCCGCCAAGGTGAGCGCGGCCGCGTTGGTCGCGTTGCCGCGCGGCGCCGTGAGCGCGACCGCGCGCAGGCCGTCGTTGGCGACCGGCGTGACGGTCAGGTCGAAGGACGCGGTCGCGTGGAACACGCCGTTGTCGGCGGTCACGCGGACCGTGGCGACACCGGTCTCGTCCGGCGCGGGCGCGAGCGTGAGCGTCCGGCTCGCGCCGCCGCCGCCCAGCGCGAGGCCGGCGGCGGGCAGGAGGCGCGCGTTGTCGGACCAGGCCGTGACGGTCAGCGCCTCCGCGGGCCCTTCGATGTCGGAGACCGTGAAGGGCACGAGGAGCGGGGCGCTGTCCTCCGGCACGGAGAGGTCGCCGAGGCCCGCGAGCTGCGGCGCGGGAGGCTGCGGCTCTTGGATGAAAGACGGCGGGTTGGTCATGTGCAGGTTGTCGAGATAGAAGGTGGTGGCGTTGGTGTTCTCGCTGACCCAGCCGAGCCAGTTGAGGCGGCTCCACGACGCGCCGCCGGTGTGGAGGTTGGTGAACCACTGTGTCGCCTGACCCGGCCTCGTCAGACCCAGGGACCATCCGCGGGCCGCGTAGTCGGCGGTGCCGCAGGCGATCTCGACGTGCAGCCACTGGTTGGAGGGCACGCTCGCCAGCGTGACGCCGCCGACCTTGAGCTGGCAGCGGTCGAACCCGAGCGACGGCCCGGCCACGTAGCTCCCGCCCGGATAGTCGCGCCACTCGTGGTACATTTTCGTGTCCGATGCCAGCCGGATGTCGAAGGCATAGTTGAGGCTGCCGACGAGGTCCGGCGGCGCGTAGTTGAAGAACGGGTAGAAGGTCTGCGACAAGCCCGGGGCGTCGGTCAGGGCCAGGCTGCGCGAGCCGGAGGCGGCGAGGTTGGTGACCACGCCGATACTCGCGCCGCCGGTCGTCCCGTAGACGCTGGCGTTGGGCGGCGGCCGGCCGGGGCCGAGGCTTTCGAAGTCCTCGCAGTAGTCGAACGGCGCGTACGAGACGGGCAGCGGCAGGCGCTCCGGCTCGCTCGGCACGCGGGCGAGGGCGCGCCAGGCCGCGTCGCCGGTGACGCCGGCGTCGGTGAAGTCGAAGGGCCGGAAGCCGACCGACGCGACCGCGGCGGTCGAGGCGAGGCGGAAGTCCCGGTTCAGTCCGTCGGCGAACAGCGGGTCGGCGATGCGCGAGCCGAGGTCCTGGCCGAGCGCCTGCCACTGCGCGAAGGTGCTGCCCGCGAAGCTGATGTTCGTGCCGCTGGCCTGCCAGTAGAGGTTGCTGCGCATCAGGAAGAAATCAGTGTCCGACCACTGCGAGTAGAGCAGCGTGCCGGAGGGCCAGTAGACGATGTTGTTCTCGAAGACGAACGAGACGTGGTTGGTCTCCTTGCGCGAGCGCTGGAGCTGGGCGGTCACGGCGTGGGCGAAGATGTTGTTGCGCACCGTGTTCGTTTCGCCGTAGTGCTGGTGGTAGCCGCCGGTCTTGGTGTCGTGCACGAGGTTGCTCGCCAGCAGGATGCCGCTGCTGCCCTCGTCGTTGTAGAGGCCCCAGCCGCCGTAGGAGTAGCTCATGACGTGGTGGGCGTAGTTGCCGTTCACGGTCGTCCCCGGCGAGATGCCCAGCGTGTAGACCGCGCCCATGTCGCTCAGCACGCCCCAGCCCAGGTGGTGGATGTGGTTGGCGTCGATCCGGTTGCGCGCGGCCAGAGAGGCGCCGTAGCCCCACGTCCAGCCGACCGAGACGCCCGTGTAGAAGAAGTCGGAGATGTCGTTGTGCGTCACGCGGTTGTCGAAGCTCTGGCCGATCCAGACGCCGATCGCGCCGGCGTGGATGCGGCCGCCGGCGCGGATGATGCAATTGTCGACCGTGACGAAGCCGGTCTGCTCGTTGGCGGCCGCGCGGCGGGTGGTCTCGCCGATGTACACGCCGCCGCCGCCGAGGTCGCGCAGCAGGCAGCGCGTGACGGAGCAGTCGCGGCAGCCGCGCTGAAACCGCAGCGCGTGGCAGCCGACGTGCGCGATCTCGCAATTCTCGAACGCGACATGCCGCGCGCCGTTGACGGTGACGGCGGCGGGCAGGTCCGCCTCGGCCTGGTTCGACGCGTGGCCCGACAGCGGGAGCACGTATTGGGCGTGCTGGAACGAGAGCCCCTTGAACGTGAGATACTCGACGAAACGGCCGGTGGCGGGGTCGCCCGCGATATCGATGAAGTTGGTGCAGACCGGCACGACGACCTCCGCGGTGTTCATGTCCTCGTCCGGCAGCGGCCAGTAGGCGAGCGTGCCGTCGCGCGCCAGGAACCACTCGCCGGGCTCGTCCAGCGCGGCGGCGAAGTTCTCGAGCTGGTAGCGCTGGCCCGCGCTGAAGGGCCACGGCGCGCGGTTGGTGAAGGTCAGCGTGTCGCCCGCGTCCAGCGACAGCGGCCGATGGCGCGAACTCTCCCAAGTGTGGTAGACCACGGCGGTCACGTCCGTGAAGGCCTGGCCCGCGAGCGCGCGCAGCGGGGCGGCGTCCGCGGCCCAGGCGGTGAAGGCGCGGTTGCTGGCGGACGCGACGGTGGCGGCGGTGTAGTGGTAATCCGCGTTGGGCGAGCGCGCGCGGCGCGCGCGGCGGCCGTCGATGAAGAGCTGCTCGAAATATTCGGCGCCGTCGGCCACGCCGGGCAGGTAGGCCTTCCAGAGCGGGCCGTCGCCGCGCGCCCAGCCGTAGACGCGCCGGCCGCCGGTGAAGACGGGGCGCGCGCCGGGCGCGGCCTGGTAGGCGATCGGGTTCGTCGGGCCGCCGCCGTCGGCGAGGCCCAGCGCCAGCGGCGCGGCCAGCGCGTAGGCGCCGTCGCCCACCTCCACGCGGCACGGCCACTGGGAGGCGGGCGTGGCGCGCAGGCGGCGGAGCGCGTCGCGCGCCCCCTCCAGCGAGGCGAGCGGGCCGTCCGTGCGGGCGGCGTTCGGCGCGGCCAGCAGGCCCGACCAGGCGTCGCTCCCGCCGACCGCCACGTGCAGGACGTTGGTCTGCGCGTACGCGCTCAGGCCGGCCGCCAGGCAGGCGGCGGCGAGCGCGCGGCCGAGGCCGAGAGGGACGCGTGGAATACTGGGCAGAGTGAAGAACGGGGCCTGTTGCTGGAAGTCCCGACTCATGTTACCGTCTTTCCAGTTTTCGGCCACCCCGCTGCTCCATCACTCCAACATTCCAAGACACCGTTATGCCTTCGTGCCTGTTGGCTTGCCGGGCGCCTACTGCGCCATGATGACCGTGCCTTCGGGGATCGGCACGACTTCTCCGGTCGCGAGCTGCATGACCTTGCGTCCGTCCGGCAGCAGGATGCGAGCGAGCTGCGCCTGCGTCAGCGCGCCGGCCGACGTGCCGACGTAGAGGCGGTCGGCGCCGCCGCCGGAGACGGCACCCGACCAGTTGAGGAGCGTCACGGTGCCGTCCCACGTCAGCGCCGCGCTGTCCGCGAAGCGCAACTGGCTGGCGCCATTGCCGAAGTCGAGCGCGGCGTCGCCGTCCACGTCCAGCGCGCCCAAGGTCTCGCTGAAGCCGGCGGCGTCGAACGTGCCGCCCGTGAGCCGCAGCCCGCTGGCGTCGGCGAGCCGCTCCGCGGCGGCCAGCCGCAGGGTGCCCGCCGCGACGGTCGTGAGGCCGGTGTAGGTGTTGGACGCGGCGAACACGACCGTGCCCGTGCCCGTCTTGGTCAGGCCGCCGGGGCCGCTGACGAGGCCGCTGATGAGGGTGACGTTCGTGCCGGCGCTGGACGAGACGAACTGCACCGTGTTGCTGAGCAGGAGGCCGGCGGCGAAGACCGCGCGGGAGGTCGAGACGTTGCCGACGGTCGCGCTCGCGCCGTAGGGGTTGACGCAGATCCCGCGGCTGAAGGTGTACGCCCCGTCGAAGACCAGCGCCACGTGGTTCGTGGGCAGCGTGCCCGCGTCGGCCACCTGCACCACCGAGGTGGCGTTGCCCAGCACGCTGTTACCGCCATAGGGCACGTTCGCGCCGACAACCAGCCGCCCGTTACGGACCGTCGTCGTTCCGCGGAACTGCGAGGCCGTGCCGCTCAGCTTGAGCGCGCCTGCGCCGCTCTTGCGAAGGTCGCTGACGGGGGTGCCGCTGGGCGTGTACGTGGAGAAGTTGGCGCTGACCAGCAGGTCGATGTCCGCGGCGCCGTCGTTGACGTCGAACGTCTTGGTGTTCGACCCGCCCGCGCCCGGCCCCGAGAAGAGCCCGGCCGCGATGGTGGCGGTCGCATTCGTGCCGATGTAACGCACGACCTGCTCGGTGTTCGAAGCGGTTGAATCCAGCGGCGTGTTGCAGCCCAGGTAGGCGCCGTCGCCCAGCACGAGGGCGGGGCCCGAGGCGGCCAGCGCTGAGACGTTGATCTGCGGCGTGTCACCGGCCACGTTCCAGAACGAGCCCTCGTTGATGACCAGCGTGTTGATGCCGGCGATGAAGAACCAGGTTCCGCCGCCCGGCCCGTCGCCGCCGAACGAAAGCGCGCCGGGGCCGTTCTTGGTGAGGGTGATACCGCCGGGAACCACGCTGGTCAGGATGCTGGCGAAGGTCAGGGTCGTGCCCGCCTGCGCGACGTCGAAGGTCGCGCCCTTGCTGGTGATCGTGAAGCGCCGGTCGGTGCTGGCGGTCGGCCCCGTGTAGCGCAGCGCGCCGCCGTCGAACACGAGGTTCTCGCGGTTGGTCGTGGAGGCGCCGATGCCGCTGGCGAGGCCGCCGTTCGCGAGCGCGGCCACGCTGAGGACGCCGCCCACCAGGCGTGTCGGGCCGGTGTAGGTGTTCGCCCCGCCCAGCGCGAGCGTGCCGGAGCCGAGCTTGTGCAGCCCGAGCCTGTTGCCGCCCGGGTTGGCGATGGCCGAGTCATAGGCGAAGGAGCCGCCCGCCGCGCCCGTGGTGTCGAAGCCGAGCAGCGCCCCGCCCTTGAAGCCGCCGGACGCGGTGCCGAGCGCGCTCAGCAGGCCGATGTCCGCGGCGTCGAACTCGCCGTTGCCGCCCACGTTAAACGACAGCGTGGCGCCGCTGCTGACCACGATGTTCGCGTCGGTCCACTGCGTCGTGTCACCGTTATAGAGGCCGGCGCGCCGCGTGATCTGCAGGATGCCGGCGTTGACCGTCGTCGCGCCGCTGTAGAGGTTCGACGACGCCAGTGTCAGCGTGCCGGCACCGCTCTTGACGAGGCCGCCGGTGCCCGCGAGGCTCGCGTATATGATGCCCACGTCCGTGCCAGTGAAGGCGGTCGCGCTGAGCGTGCCGTTGCTGAGCGTGCCGTTGCTGAGCGTGCCCGGCCCGCTCGTCACCCAGTAGCCGCCCAGGTCGAGCAGGCCGCCGGTGAGCGCGAGCGGGGCGGCCGGCGGCAGCGCGTCCGCGGCGCCCAGCTTGAGCGTGCCGTCAGCGACGGCGACGCGGCCTGTGAAGGTGTTCGCGCCGGAGAGCGTCCATGTGCCCAGGTCCATTTTGACGAACGCGGTGGGCCCGTCGCCCGCGACCGTGCCGGAGAGCGTGCCCGACGTGTTGCGCTGCCCGCGCAGGTAGAGGGCGTTCGTGCCGAGGTTGAAGGGGCCGCTCAGGGTGACGGACGCCGCCGCCACGGCCGCGTTGGTGATGCCCTCGCCCGCGAAGACCGGCGACGTCGACAGCAGGGAGAAGCTGTTCGTCTGCGCCGTGACGCCTTGGAACGTCAGGCCGCCCGCCTGCTGGTTGGCAGCGCTGAGCGGGGTCAGGTTGCCGCCGTTGAGGGTGACGGGCCCGACGCCAAACGCATTGGAAACAGCCACGCGCAGCCGCGACCACTGGACGTTCGGGTTGCCGATGTTCTGGTAGAGCGTGCCGCCGGAGTACGTGCTGGCGGAGGACTTCAGCTCCAGCTCGCCGCCCATGGCGCCGGAACCGAACGCGAGGCCGCCCTCGCCGTCGATCGCGCCCTCCCAGTGAATGCGGTAGGTCCGGTTATTGATGTGCAGCGTCGTTCCTGCCGGAAGCGTGGCTGGCGTGCGAATAATGGGGTTGTTGTCTCGGTTGTTGAAGACCGTCGGCTGAACGCCGCCGTTAGCAAGGAAATTGAGCCGGCCGCCGGCCAGGTAGACCTCGCGGTCGCCGGACGCGACGTCCGCGATTTCCAGCCGGTTGAGGTCAAGCGGATCGGCGACGTCCTGCAAGAGCGGCGCCCCTGTCGTGCCGTTGTTGTTGGTGCCGGTGATGATCACGACCAGCTCGCTCGATCCGACCGGCGCCGCGCCGTTCGTCCAGTTCGCGCCGTTGCTCCAGTTCACCGTGCCGCCCAGCCCAGCCCAGACGTTGGTCTCGGCCCTCACGTTCGTAAGCAGCAGGGAGGCCACCAGCGGCAGGCACGCCCAACGTTGGAAACAGACATTACCTTCCGTGACGCTCATGCAACCCTCACTTTCGCTAATAATACACAGCTTTAATTTTCGCATATAATTGAACCTTTGCCTAGCCCCCGACTGCAATCGTAGCACGAGGATATCCGTGAGCTGCCAAAGCAACTGCGCCGACCTACAGAAACTCAATTACTTCGGCGGATACTGCCTGTCCATTGACTATTGAACGCGAAGGCCGCACGGAACGGTCAGTCGCGCGGCCTGCTAACACATTTGGGCCAAACCCTTGGGAGAATCCGGCGAATTCCGGCTTGCCCGCCTGCGTGACGGCGGTCACAATAATGCCATGAAATACCGCTTTCGTCGAATGCGGGCGGAGCCCGCAACCCGCCCCCCGGCCCTGTCCCGGGGGGCGGGGGTGAAGGCAGCGTGGGCTTCCTTGCCGCTGTCGAGCCACAAGGCGCTGACGGGGATCACGTTCGGCCTCCTGTCGGCAGGCGTGCTGGCGGGTGAACCTTTCCGGATCGAGGTGGTCGAGCAGGGCAGCGGCTGGCCGGTCCCCCTGGTCGAGCTGCGGACCACCCACCAGGTGCGGTTCGTGACCGACAATGCGGGCGTGATCGCCTTCGACCTGCCGGAGATGATGGGCCGTGAGACCTGGTTCGACTTGCACGGCCACGGCTACGAGGTGAGGAAGGACGGGTTCGGGAACTGCGGCGTGCGTCTGCGTCCTGAGCCTGGGAGACAGGCGCGGATCGAAGTGTCGCGCACCTGTGTGGCCAAAAGGCTGGGCCGTCTGACCGGAGGGGGGCTCTTCGCGGAAAGCCAGAAGCTAGGGCGTGAGAGCGACTGGCGCGAAAGCGGGGTCTTCGGCTGCGACACCGTGCAGACCGTGGCGTATGACGGCAAGCTGTTCTGGGCTTGGGGCGACACGACTCTAGCGCATTACCCGCTGGGCGTCTTTGACACGACCGGCGCGGTGACTCCGCTGCGGCCGCTCAAGGCCTTCGAGCCGCCGCTGCGTCTCGTCTACGACCTCTTTCGTGACGAGCACGGGCGCCCGCGCGGCGTGGCCAAGATGCCCGGCAGCGGCCCCACCTGGCTAAGCGGCACCGTGGGCCTGCCCGACCGGAACGGGACGCTCCGGCTGGGCGCGACCTATGTGAAGATCCAGCCGCCGCTCGACGCTTACGAGAGCGGGCTGTGCGTCTGGAATCCGAAGAGTGAGAACTTCGAGCGACTGCGCGTGCTCTGGACGCGGACGACGGCGACGCCGAAGAAACCCCTCGCGCCGGAGGGCCATCCGGCCTTCTGGACAGACGCGCAGGGCAGACGCTGGGTCATCTTCGGCGACCCGCTGCCGCGGCTGCGCTGCCCGGCCACGTTCGAGGCGTGGCAGGAGCCCGCGAGCTGGGAGGCGCTGGAGCCGCAGGCCAGCCTGGTGTCGGCCAGCGACGGCCAGGCCGTCAAACCGCACTCCGGCTCGATCGCCTGGAACGCCTACCGCAGACGCTGGGTCACCGTCTTCATGCAGGCTTTTGGCAAGCCCTCGGTATTCGGCGAGCTGTGGTATGCAGAGGCTGACGCTCCGACCGGGCCGTGGGGCCGGGCGGTCAAGGTGCTCTCGCACGACAATTACACGTTCTACAACCCGCGCATACAGCCGGAGCTGACGCCTGAGGGGGCGTCCCTTCTGCTGTTCGAGGGGTCTTACACCGCTCAGTTCGCGGACAACCCGCCCAAGACCCCCCGCTACGACTATACGCAGATCCTCTATCGGCTCGACCTCGACGACCCTGCGCTGGCCGGGGCGCGCGACTGAGTCGCGGTAAAAAAAGAGGGGGGCGCAGGCCTTTCGGCCTGCGCCCCCCGGAGTCCCGGCGGCGCCCTACTCTCCCGCGGGCGCG
>JAKJGY010000375.1 GCA_022704145.1 Verrucomicrobiota bacterium | reverse complement strand
AGGAGGGGGGGGCGTCGGCGAGGGCCAGCGGCGCGTCGCCGAGCCACAGGGCGTCGAGGCGCTTGGGGAGGAGCAGGTGTGACTCCAGCGTGCCGGTGGCGTCCTTGAAGTCGCTGTCGCGGTAGACCGCCACGCCGAGGGCGTCGGAGCGGTCCTGCACGGCGGCCCAGAACGGGGAGAGGTGGAAGGCTTTGGAGTGGGTCTTACCGTCGAAGACGGGCTTTCTGCCGTAAGGGTCGGCGCGGCCGTCGGGGATGAAGGAGAGGCGCGGCAGGCGCGCGTCGCGCGGGCTGGGGAAGTCGGCCGCGAGCGGGATGTCCATGCGGCCGGGATAGGCGCGCCAACTGACGCCGAGGGCGATGTCGGGGCAGGCGTAGTAGGTCCGGCGGCAGAGCGGATGGGCGCCCCATGACTGTTCGACCAGCCGGGGGAAGCGCGAGGTGCAGAGCCGCCAGAGGTCGGCGGGGGGCTGCCAGCGCGCGTAGAGCGGGGCGAAGGCGGTGAAGGTGAACTTGGGCGGGAGGGGGAGCCAGCCGTGGGCGGCGAGGGGCTGGTCGAGTTCGCCGAAGCCGAAGACGTAGTCGTAGGTGCGGCTGTGCGGTCCGCCGAGGCGCTGGGCGGGCGCGAACCAGTTGAGCGCCAGGTCGAGCCAGAGGTAGTCGAGCAGGACGCGCGCGAGGTCGCGGGTTTCGGGCTTGCCCGCGAGCGACTCCAGCAGGGCGAGGGCGTCGGCGTTGACGCCGTAGTAGGTGGGGCTGACGAACTCGTGGAGGCCCTCCTCCCAGAGCGTCTTGGCGAAGAGGGCGAGGCGGCGTTCGCCTTCGGCGGCGGCGGGCGCGTCGCCGAGCGCCTCGCCCAGCAGCACCAGGTCCGAGGCGTTGAGCAGGGCGATGTTGGTGTAGGTGGTGCGCGGGCGGTGGTTGAGGATGGCGCGCAGGCCTAGGGTGAGCAGGTTGCGGAGGCGTTCGCGCGTGTCGGGGTCGAGACGGTCGCGGTGGTCGCGCCAGAGCAGGGCGCCGTGCTGCATGCAGAAGTCCGCGGCGTTGAGGTCGAGCACCTCGGCGTCGCGCGAGTACCAGCGGAAGTTGCCGCAGGTGCGGCTGGCGGGGTCGCGGTCCTGCAGCCCCTCGGCGAGGGTCAGGAGGCGTGCGGTGCGTGTGAGGTTGGTGCGGGCCTCGGCGTAGGCCAGCATGGCGGTGAAGAGTTCGCGGCAGCCGTAGGCGGGGGCGGGGCGTTCGAGTTTGGCCCAGGTGGCGTCGGCCCGGCGCACGAGGTCCGGCAGGATACGCTCGCGCGGCAGGGGCACGGGGACGGTGCCGGAGGCGTGGGTGAGGGCCGCGAGGGCGGCGGCGTGCAGCAGGGCGGCGGAGGCCTTCAGGCGCATGGTGAGGTTCTCCTCAGGGGGACGGGTTTAGAACAGGCGGCCGGGGTTGAGGCGGCCGTCGGGGTCGAAGAGCGACTTGAGGCGGCGCATGCCGTCGATGCCTGCGGGCCCGTACTGGAGCGCCAGGAGTTCGCGCTTGAGGCGTCCGACGCCATGCTCGGCGGAGATGCTGCCGCCCCAGGCTACGGCCTGGGCGGCCCAGTCGCGGGTGAGGGCTTTTCCGGCCTCGTAGTCGGCGGGGTCGCGCGGCAGGATATTCACATGGAGGTGGTTGTCGCCGATATGGCCGAAGAGCACATATTCCAGGCCGGTGCGGGCGAGGCCTTCGCGGTAGAGGGCCAGGACGTCCGTGAGGCGGGCGTCCGGCACGGAGAGGTCGGTGCCGAGTTTGGTGAGCGACGGGTGGCGGCGTTTGCGTTCGGCGATGAGGGCGTTGACCTGTTCGGGGGCGGCGTGGCGGAAGGCTTTGAGCCTTTCCAGCGCGCGGGGCGTGGCGGCGACCCAGGTGTCGTCCGGGTCGCC
>JAKJGY010000374.1 GCA_022704145.1 Verrucomicrobiota bacterium | reverse complement strand
GCCCGCCGGTCGTCATACTTGTACACAAAGTCGGCGCCGAGGATCAGCGTGTCGCCGTCCGCGCCCTCGTCGTCCGCATGCGCCACCTGGTGGCGCCCGCCCAGCGCGGAGGCCCCGAACTGTAGCGCGTGCGACTCGCCGAGGTCCGGCCCCGCCTTGATGAAGCCCGTCCACAGGCGGGGCGCGTCATGGGCCGGCAGGCCCTCGGCCTCCGCGGCCGCGAACGAGTGCTCGTTCTCGCCGTTGAAGAGTTCCGCGCCGACCAGCAGGTAGAAGGGCGTCGGCGCGAGCCAGGTGAGCTGCACGCCGGTCTCGGTCAGGCCGTGCGACCCGAACAGCAGCTCATAGATCAGGGGCTGGTCGACGAAGTCCCAGTTGTGCGAGTGCTGGCGGTTCAGCCGTCCGATGCCGCTCATCATCTTGCCGCCGCTGAGCGTCAGCCCGTACGGCAGGGACGTCGTCTGGAGCACCGCCTCCTCGAGTTCCGCACCGTCCTCATCCACCGCAACCGTCGTCCATGCGCGGAAGTACGGGTCGACCGCGGCCGAGAAGCCCAGCTCCACATGCCGCAGGTTGAAGCCGTTGCGCGGACCGTGGTCATGGCCCTCCTCGCCGTCGTCGTGCCCGTGGCCGAAGCCGGCCAGGTGCTGGCGCAGATGGCCTGCGCCCTCCCGGGTGTCGTCGTGATAGAAGTAGAGGTCCAGCACGACCGACAGGTCGAGGTCGAGCGAGCGCGCGCCCGCTCCCTTGCCCGCGACATCGGGCAGGCTCTCGACTACCGAGCGCTTCATCGCGTCGTAGAGCGTGACGGGCGCCAGGCTGGCCGCGCCCCCTTCCTGCGCCTGTTCCGGCGCAACCCGCTGGCGTTCCAGCAGCGCGCGCAACTCCTCCAGCTCGCGCGCGTGCCGCTCCTGCATCGCGCCCAACTGCTGGCGCAGCGCCTGGAGGTCCTGTTCGAGTTTCTGATACTGGGCGTCGGTCTGTGCCGACAGCGAATGGGCGGATAACAGCAGCGCGGCCCCCGCCACCCGGGCCTGGGAGAAGATCGTACGTTTCATACCTGTCCAACCGGAAATGCCGATGCGACACACGCACGGCGAAGACTGAGGAAAGCCCAGGCGGAAGGTGTCCGCCCGCGGCGCGGGACGCCCGGCAGCAGGCCGCACGCTCACAGGGGAGCCTGGCGCGGCCGCGGTCGCGGGACGTTTGACGATGGGTCAGACAGCCGCCGGAGGGGCCTGCGCACGGTTGGCGCGCCCGAGCGTCCTGAGGGCCGGGGCCTCCGTCCAGCGGGCCGGGGCCTCGTGCGCCTGCGCCGCGAAGGCGCAGCGGCAGGCCGCCTCGGCGCCCTCGTACGGCGCGAGCTTGGCCAGGATCTGACACAGCCCGCAGACCTCCGCGTCGGCCGGCCCGCGGCTGTCGAGCAGCTCGGGCAGGTCGCCCGGCGTCCGTTCCTGGCGGGCCGTGCCGGAGGCGGCATGCCCATGGTCGCAGCACCGGTGCCCCTCATGCCCCGCCAGCCCGAGCAGGTGCAGCCAGGGCAGCAGCGCCGTGGCGGCGAACAGCAGCGCCAAGGCCGCAGCCCGGACACGACACCGCACGCCCGCTCTGACCGTCGTCATACCCATACCGTGAACGCCTCATGAGGGAGCTGCGCGCTCCCCGTACGATGGCGCACACTGTACGCTTTCCGGCACGCGCCGACAATCTGAAAACGTCACACCCTTTCAAGAGGGCGCGATATTATTCTGTTGAAGGTTAGGCGGCCTAGATTCTGGCCCAGACCGGCCAACCATGAGTCTGTAATCATGATTCTGTCAGAACCGACCTCGAACGCTGTTGACCGTGACCGCTCTGCCGCGAGGCGCGGCCAGCCCGACCGCGTGCCGGTGCAGAGATTTCACAGAATCATGTTT
>JAKJGY010000158.1 GCA_022704145.1 Verrucomicrobiota bacterium | reverse complement strand
CCCGCCGAAGCGGCGGGTCGCGGCGGCCGCTCGGGTCACAGCCTTTTCTGGACGCCTCCGACGGCGCGGCGGCGGACGCCGACTCCGCCCATGTGACCCACCCGTGGCACGTGACCGCCGTCCCGCTCGGCTGGCGCGCCGCACTGGGCTTCTTGGGGACCTGCCGTGAGCGGCGCCTCGCCGAGGGGGTTTTTGCGGCGGAGGACTTCCTCCGGTATGCCGAGCTGCTGCGCTACGCGGGCGCCCTGGTGGCCCGCGGACGGTATCTGCCCGCGTTGCGCCGCAGCGCCGCAGGCGTCGGCTTCGAGGCGGTGTGGCAGCCCTGTATCGACCGCGAGGAGGCGCGCCGCAGCGCGCGCCTCGCCGAGCGCCTGCCGCCTTCCGCGACCGGCGGCCAGCCGGCCGCGGAGCGCGCCGCCGAGCAGGTCGCGGAGTGGGTCGACCGGCTGGTGCGCGTCAGCGTGGCGACCACCCTCTCGCGCGCCCACGCCGAGCGCGGCGCCTACGCCAGCGCGCATGACGCGTGGCTGGCGGCGCTGCGCGGCGACAGCCGTCTCGTGCGCTGGAGCCAGCCGGAAGACCTGGAGGCGCTGGCGCGGGACGCGGAGCGCTGGGCGTGGCCGCTCACCGGCGACCGCGCGCCGCAGCCGGCCTTCACGCTTGAGCTGTCCGAGCCGGACACGCCGCAGCGGCCGTGGCCGCTGCGGGTGCGGTTCGCTGAAGCGCCGGTTGGGCGGCTCGACGAGACCGCCGCACGGGCGCTCGGACAGGCCGCCGCGCTCTACCCGCCTCTGGCCGAGGCCCGCCTGGAGGACGACGGTGCCCTCGCCTGCGGCCTGGAGGCCGCCGAGGCCTTCCGCTTCCTGACCGGTGCGGTGCCGCTGCTGGATGCCGCCGGCTTCGCGGTGCGCCTGCCCGAGGGGTGGCGCGAGGGCCCCGCCTGCGACCTGACGCTGCGCGCCGAGGCCGCTCCGCTTGCCGCAGGCGAGGCCCCGGGGCAGCCTCTCGACGGCCTGCCGGTCAGCGTGCGCTGGGAGGTCTCGCTCGACGGCGAGGCCGTGACCGCCGAGGAGCTGGAGGAGCTGCTGAGCGCCCGTTCGCCGCTCGTCTTCTTCCGCGGCCGCTGGCGCCGCGTAGACCTGCGGCACCTGCAGAGCGCGCTGCGTGTCGCGCGCGGCGCCGAGCCAGAACGGCAGACCGCCGGCGCGGTGCTCCGGCTCGCCTTGGGCGCGGCGGCGGGCGCGCACGGACTCGAGGTCTCGGAGGTGCGGGGCGACGGCTGGCTGGCGCCGCTCCTCGAACAGGTCTCCGGGCAGCAGGGCGTCGAGACCCTCGCCACGCCCGCCGCCTTTTGCGGCGAGCTGCGGCCTTACCAGCAGCGCGGGTTCAGTTGGCTCGTGCATCTGCGGCGCTGGGGCTTCGGCGCCTGTCTGGCTGACGATATGGGGCTGGGCAAGACCGTCCAGGCCCTGGCCTTCCTGAGCCATGAGCGGGCGTGTGGCGAACGGCGCCCGCTGCTCCTGGTCGGCCCGATGTCCGTGCTCGGGAACTGGCTACGGGAAATGCGCCGCTTCACGCCCGAGCTGAGCGCGCTGCTGCACCACGGGCCGCAACGCGAGCACGGGGAGGCGTTCCAGAAGGCGGCGGGCGCGGTCGCGGTGGTCATCACCAGCTATACGTTGCTCTATCGCGACTACGCCGACCTGCGCAAGGTCGGCTGGGCCGGCATCCTGCTGGACGAGGCCCAGAACGTCAAGAACCCCTCCACGCGGCAGGCGCAGGCCGCACGCGCGCTACAGGCCGATTACCGCCTCGCGCTCACCGGCACCCCGCTGGAGAACCATGTGGGCGACCTCTGGTCGATCATGGACTTCCTCAACCCTGGCCTGCTCGGCCGCCGGGCCGCCTTCCACACCCGCTTCTACCGGCCGATCCAGTCCGGCGCCGACCCCGGCGCGCGCACGCGCCTGCGGCGGCTGATCGCGCCGTTTATCCTGCGCCGCCTCAAGACCGACAAGACCGTCATCGCCGACCTGCCGGACAAGCTGGAGGGCAAGGTCTACTGCCCGCTGACCCGCGAGCAGGCCCGCCTCTACGAGCAGGTGCTGGAGACCTTCCATCACGAGCTGGACGGCGCCGAGGGTATCGGCCGCCGGGGGCTGATCCTCGCCGTCCTGACCCGCCTCAAGCAGGTGTGCAACCACCCGGCGCACTATCTGGGCGCGCCGGGCGCGCTGGCCCGCCGCTCGGGTAAGCTGACCCGCCTCACGGATATGCTCGAGGAGGCGTTCGCGCGCGGCGAGAGCGCGCTGGTCTTCACCCAGTACGCCGAGATGGGGCACCTGCTGCAGCGCCACCTCTGCGAGACCTTCGCGTGCGACACCCCCTTCCTGCACGGCGGGCTGGGGCGTAAGGCGCGCGACCAGCTCGTGCAGGGCTTCCAAAGCGCCGAGCGGCCGCTGGCCTTCGTGCTGTCGCTGAAGGCGGGCGGCACAGGCCTCAACCTGACCCGGGCCACGCATGTGTTCCACTATGACCGCTGGTGGAACCCGGCGGTCGAGAACCAGGCCACCGACCGCGCGTTCCGTATCGGGCAGACCCGGCGCGTGATGGTCCACAAGCTGATCTGCGGCGGCACGCTGGAGGAGCGCATCGACGCCCTGATCGAGAGCAAGACCTCCCTGGCGCAGGAGATCGTCGCGAGCGGGGAAGCCTCGCTCACCAACTTCTCAGACCGTGACCTGCGCGAGCTGCTGCGCCTCTCAGAGGCGGATGTGGCCGACGAGGGCGAGGAGGAGCGATGAGCCGGAAACGGCAGAACGTGCCCCGCACGCCCCAGAGCGTCCGGGGCGGGATCCGGGCCCAGACCACGCTGGGCGGGGGGCCGCGCTCGTGGTGGGGCCGCCGCTGGTTCGAACTGCTCGAGGCCTTCCGCCTCGGGGCGCGCCTCGGGCGCGGGCGCAGCTACGCCGCCGCCGGACAGGTCTCCGCGCTGACGGTGGCGCCAGGGCTCGTAACGGCCCACGTACAAGGCGTGGCGGACACGCCGTACCGGAGCGAGATCCGGTGCAGACGGCTGGAGGGCGAACCCCTGGCGCGCCTGGTCGCGCGCCTGCGCGAGCAGCCGATGTGGGTCGCGCGCCTGCTGATCGGCGACCTCCCGGCCGAGGTCGAAACGCTCTTCGCCACCGCCGGGTGCCCGCTCTTCCCGGCCCGCGAGCACGACGTCACCAGCCGCTGCTCCTGCCCCGACTGGGCCAACCCGTGCAAACACCTGGCCGCGGTCTACTATCTGATGGGCGAGTCCGTCGCGCGCCAGCCGCTGCTGCTGCTCGAGCTGCGCGGCGTGCGGCGCGAGGATCTGGTCGCAACGGCGTGCCCCGCCGCCGCCGCGCCTCCTCCGCCTGCCGCGGCCGGTAGGGCCGCCGCGCCGCGCCGGCCGCCCGGTGACGCGCGCGCCCCGAACCCCGCCGCCGCGGACGGCGGCGCGTTTTACGGCGCGCCGCTGCCCGAGTTCGAGGATTTCGGGCCGCCCTCGCGCGCCGCTGTCGCCGCCCCCCTGATCCAACGGCTCGGTCCGCTGCCCTTCTGGCGCGGGCAGGAGCGGTTCGCCGACACGCTGGAGCATCTCTACGCGCGTGCCGCGACACGCGGCTGGACCGTCTGGGGCGGCGAGCCGCTCGACCTGCGCCGTGAAGACGAGCGCGTCGTGATCCGCGGCGCGAACCTCCACCTGCGCCACCCCCGCATGCGCGTGGACACCTCCTGGCGCTGATCATCTTTGTCCTTGTCGCGGCCCGCAGGTCCTGCTAATCTTACAAACCCGAATTACGGAAAGGCTGTTTCCATGAAGAAGGATATCCATCCCAAGTATGAGGACGCGACCATCACCTGCGCCTGCGGGAATGTGATCACGACGCGTTCGACCAAGAAAGAGATGACCGTCAACACCTGCGCGGCCTGCCACCCCTATTTCACCGGGCAGCAGACGATGATCGACACCGAAGGGCGTGTGGATCTGTTCATGAAGCGCTACAGCATCAAGAAGGCCTAGGTTCTGGGCCAGCATACGGGCCGGGAGGCGCAGCCTGCGCGAGCGGGTGCCGTCCGGCCCGTTTCATTTATGATCGACCCGGCACAGATCCGGCGCGTACTTGGCCGCATCCAGGAGGTTGAGGCGGCCCTTTCCGCCCCGGCCGTGCTGGGCAATGCCCGGCTCTATCGCGAGCGGGTCCGCGAGCATGCGGGGCTCAAGAAGCTCGAGAGTGTGGCGGCGGTCTATTTCAAGCTGCTGGAGGACCTGGCCGGCAGCCGCGAGCTGCTGGCCGAGGGCGCGGGCGACCCGGAGCTGGCCGAGCTGGCGCGCGAGGAGGCCGCCGCGGCCGAGGCGCGCCTGCCCGAGGCGGAGCGGTCTGTCCTCTCCGCCCTGCTGCCCCCCGAGCCGGCCGACGCGCGCAACGCGGTGTTCGAGATCCGCGCCGGCACGGGCGGCGAGGAGGCCGCGCTCTTCGCGGCCGTCCTGTTCCGCATGTACTCCAAGTACTGCGACAGCACCGGGCTGAAGCTCTCGATCCTCGACGCCAGCGCGACCGAGCTGGGCGGTTACAAGGAGATCCTCTTCACGATCGCGGGCGAGGGCGCCTACGGCACGTTCAAGTTCGAGAGCGGCGGGCACCGCGTGCAGCGCGTGCCCGAGACCGAGGCCCAGGGGCGCATCCACACCTCCGCGGCCACCGTGATCGTCTTTCCGGAGGCCGACGAGGCCGATGAGATCGACCTGCCCGAGAGCGAGCTGCGCGTCGATATCTTCTGCGCGGGCGGCCACGGCGGCCAGGGCGTCAACACCACCTACTCCGCCATCCGCATCACGCACCTGCCCACCGGGCTGGTGGCGCAGTGCCAGGACGAGCGCTCGCAGCACCGCAACAAGGAGAAGGCGCTGGCGGTGCTCAAGGCGCGCATCCTCGACCAGCGGCGTCAGGCCGAGGAGGCCAAGCTCGGCAAGGCCCGCCTCGACCTGCGCGGTTCGGGCGACCGCAGCCAGCGCATCCGGACGTACAATTTTCCGCAGAACCGCATGACCGACCACCGGATCAACCTGACCCTCTACAGCCTTGACCGGATCGTCGAGGGCGACCTCGCGCCGCTGCTCGGCGCGCTCCAGGCCTACGACCTGGAGCAGCGGGTCGCAACGGAGCTGGGCGGCGGCGCCGCGTGACGCGCTAGCGTGCGGGTCCGCCCGCCCCCGGCTGCAGCAGCCGCTCCGCCTCGCGGCGCTTACGCAGGAAGCGCAGGTGCGCCCACCCCAGCACCGCCACAATCACGGCGAAGACCCCGAACTGGAGGCGCCGGTCCTTCAGATAGGGCAGGATGTAGGCGCTGATGAACCAGACCGCCTTCAGGAAGATCAGCGCCTGCGAGGCGGCCGCCAGCAGCAGCACCAGCAGAAAGCGCGGCAGCGGGTAGCGGACCGCCCCCGCCGACACGTAGCAGAGCGTCCGCGCCCCCGGCACATAACGCGAGACGAAGACCGCCTTGCACGCGTGGCGCTGGAACTGCCCCTCCATCCAGGTCAGCCGGGCCGCGTCCACCCAGCGGCGGCGCAGCAGGAAGAGCGTCGCGTAGCGCCCCATGAAATAGAGCCCGATATCGCCGGCCATGCCGCCGACCGTCATGCTGAAGAAGGCCAGCCACCAGCCGATATGCCCGTCCGCCACCAGCAGCGCGACCCAGCACCGCGCCGCGTCCTCGATGAAACAGGTGCTGGTCACCACCAGCAACGACTGTACCCACGGGTTGCTGGAGACATGGTCCAGGATATGTCCGAACAGCTCTTCCATAACGTCAGACCGCCTCCTCGGGCTCCTCGGGCGCACCCGCCTCAAGGTCGAGCTGCCTGAGCGCCTCAGCCTCAGGCAGCGCCTCAACCGCGCGCAGCTTGCGGTTCATGGCGCGCGTGCGCTGCTCGGCCGTCTTGAGGATCTTGTCCGCGTCCTCGATGCGCTTCTGAACCCGCTCAAACACCTCGCCGAACTTGAGGAACTCGCTCTTGACCGCGCCCAACACCCGCCAGACCTCGCTGCTGCGGCGCTCGATCGCCAAGGTCCGGAAGCCCATCTGCAGGCTGTTCAGCAGCGCGGTGAGGGTGGTCGGCCCGGTCACGCTCACCCGGCACGTGCGCTGGATCTCGTCCACCAGCCCCGGACGCCGCAAGACCTCGGCGTACAGGCCTTCGGTGGGCAGGAAAAGGAGGGCGAAATCGGTGGTGCGGGGCGGCGCGAGGTATTTGTCGCGGATCTCGCGCGCCGACTCCCTGATCCGGCGCTCGAGCCCCTTGAGCGCCTGCTCGACACCCTCCTTGTCGGCCCGCTCGGAGGCCGCCTGGAGCCGCTCGTAATCCTCCTTCGGGAACTTGGCGTCGATCGGCAGCCAGACCGGCTCGTTGTCGTCGCCGCGCCCGGGCAGGCGCACCGCGAACTCCACCAGCTCCTGCGAGCCCGCCTTGGTGCGCACGTTCGCCGCATACTGGTCCGGCGTCAGGGTCTCCGCCAGGATGGCGCCCAACTGGAACTCGCCCCAGGTGCCGCGGCTCTTGACATTGGTCAGCATGTTCTTGAGGTCGCCGACGCCGGTCGCAAGCTGCTGCATCTCGCCCAGCCCCTTGGCCACGTCCTCAAGCCGCCGCCCCACCGCCTCGAAGCTCTCGCCGAGCCGCTTCTCCAGCGTGTCATGCAGCTTCTCGTCCACCGTGCGGCGCATCTCCTCCAGCTTGGCCGCGTTCTCCGAACGCACGCGCTCCAGCTCGCTGCCGACCGCCGCGCGGATGGCGTCGAGCTGCGTGCGGACGCTCTCGGAGAGGCGGGCGCTGCCGTCGGCCTGCTCCTGCCGCTGCTGCGCCGCACCCTCGGCAACCGAGCGCGTCAGCCGCTCCAGGCGGTCGCTGAAGAGCCGGAGCTGCTCGCGTTGCGCCTCGCCGAGCTGCTGCACGCCGCGCCCGGAAACCTCGCCGTAGTCGCGCAGCGCCCGCGCGACCTCCTCGCGCAGCCCGCGGACCTCACCCGCGAAGCCCTCGGCCTGCCGCGCGAAAGCCTCACGCGAAAGCGCGTCGAGCCGCTCGACGTCCGCCCGCGCCGCGACCCGCCTGCCCAGCGCCACCAGCAACGCCACCGCCAGGCCGCCCAGCAGGCAGCCGCAGACCGCGCATAGGAGTGTGAACGTCACGCCTCGACCCCCTCACCTTCGGTAACGATAACACGCTGATTATCGCACACCCCCCGCCCCAACCTCAACAAGTTCCGGCGCTTGACCGTTCGCGTCGCGTCGCGTACGATACGTCCGTCGGGCGCGTCGAGGCTCTCTCCGGCCGGGTCGGTCGCGGGGCGCCTCGCCCGTCCCTTTCAGGAGGCCGCCATGAAACCGTTACGCACCACCCGCCGCCGTTTCCTCTCCGCGTCCGCCGCCGTTTCCGCCGCCGCCCTCACCCCCGCCTGCGCGAGCCTGCGCGGCACGCGCCGCGCGACCGATATCGTCACGCTCGGCAAGACCGGCCTCAAGCTCAGCCGCCTCGGCATCGGCCTCGGCAGCCAGGGCGGCCAGGTCCAGCGCGCGCTGGGCCAGGAGGCGTTCACGCGGCTGGTGCGCGAGGCCTACGACTGCGGCATACGCTACCTCGACTGCGCCCAGTCCTACAAGACCTTCGAGTGGGTCGGCCAGGCGATCAAGGGCCTCCCGCGCGAGGACCTCTTCCTGCTCTCGAAGATCGGCGGCAACCCCGATAAGCCCGACGAGGTGATCGACCTGCACCTCAAGACCTTCGGCACCGACTACCTCGACTGCCTGCTGCTGCATTGCGCCGTGACCCCCACCTGGCCGCAGGAGCGCGCCCGCCTGATGGAGGCCATCGACGCCGCCAAGGCCAAGGGCAAGGTGCGCTCCAAAGGCATCTCCTGCCACTCGCTCCCGGCCCTGCGCGTCGCCGCGGCCTCGGACTGGGTCGAGGTCAACCTCGTGCGCGTCAACCCCCAGGCCAAGCACACCGACACCGAAGAGCAACGCTGGAACGCGCCGGGCACGGTCATCGAGCCGGTCCTCGAGCAGATGGAGATCATGGCGCGCAACGGCCACGGCATCATCGGCATGAAGCTCGTCGGCAACGGCGACTTCACCGACCCCGCCGACCGCGAGCGGGCGATCCGTTTCGCGATGTCGCGCCGCGAGATCGACGCCGTGACGATCGGCTTCAAGAGCCGCGCCGAGATCGACGAGGCCATCAGCCGCATGGACGCCGCCCTCGCCAGTTGACAATAAGACCTATAGGCCCTATAAGTCCTATAATTTTACGGTCCCGCCGGCCGCGCCTCGCGCACCAGCGCCTCCAGCGCGGCGGCGTCGAGCGAGGGGCAGAGCAGCGTGAGGCGCCCCGCGCCGACCGGCAGCACCAGGCGCTCGTCCGCGCTCTTGTGCGCCACCACCCGCCGGTCGTCGGAATCCGCGATCCGGGCCTTGAAGGGCGACAGCTCCAGCCGCAGGCGCGCCTCGCCGCCCGCCGCACGCCAGAAGGTCGCCACGGCGCCGCCCTCGAACGTGCCCACCATCGCGCGCGTGCCGCGGTCCGCCGCGATCGCCACCGGCCGCGCCGGCGCCAGCACCGGCGCGGCGTCGCGCCGCCGGATCAGCGTGAACTCCCGCCCCGGCTCGCGCATGGAGGCGCGCTGCGCCTCGGAGACGCGCCGACCGACCCTCAGGGCCTCGTACGACTGAAAGAGTCGCAGCAGCTCGGGCGCGAGCGGCTGCGCCTCAAACGCTTCGGGGCTCACGCGCAGCGACACGGGGCAGTCGAAGGCCAGCGCGCGCGCCAGCAGATACTCCCACTCGTCAAGCTGCAGGCCCTCGGCCGGCCGGCCGTCGCGCGCCTGCGGCGGCCGGATCTCGAACGGCCCCAGCTCGGCCTCCAGCCGGTCGGCGCGCAGGCCGTGCAGGCGCGCGACCGCCGTGTCGACCTGCTGCCGGAAGAGGGGGCCGCCGCCGCCCGCGGGCAGCGCGTCCGGCGCGGCCGACACGCGCCCGAACGCCTGCCACAGGCGCGCGCTCGGCGGCCCGCCCAGCAGCGTCGCCGGTCGCGTCAGACGGGTCGCCACGCCCTCCTGGAACGCGGCGGCCGCACGGTCGGCGAGCACCGCCCCCGGCCCGCCCGGAGCGTCGAAGGCCAGCAGGTCGAACCCGCAGGCCCCGACCGTTCCCGCCAGCCGCGCGAGCGTCGCGTTGTCGGCCGCCGCGCCTGCGGCGGGCCGGAGCTGCACGCC
>JAKJGY010000373.1 GCA_022704145.1 Verrucomicrobiota bacterium | reverse complement strand
AAGACCGGGGCGCCGGACCTGTGGGATTCCGGCCGCGTGGCCTCCGGGCAGTCGCTGCATGTGGCCTATGCGGGGGCGGCCTTGCCGGCCGGGGCCGAGGTTTACGTCCGCGTGCGCGTCTGGGATGTGCGCGGCCGGGCGGGGCCGTGGTCGCGGCCGATCGCGTTCCTGACGGCGGAACGGCTGGGGGAGGACACGGCGTTGCGCTACGCGCTGGAGCAGCGGCGGGTACGGCCGGTGCGGGTGGTGACGAACGGGCTGGGGCGCGCGTTCGTGGATTTCGGGCGGGCCGCTTTCGGCTGGGTGGAGCTGGTTCCGCCGCGGCAGCCGGGTTGGACGGGCGGGGAGTATGTGCTGCACCTCGGCGAGAAGGCCGACGGGCTGCAGGTGGACGCGAAGCCCGGCGGGTCGATCCGTTACGTGAAGGTGAGGGGGGCGCTGACGCGGCAGGCCGACTACCGCGTGCCGCTGCCTGCGGACGCGCGCAACACCAGCGGCGGCCGCGAGGGGGCGGCGGTGCTGCTGCCGCCCGAGCTGGGCGTGGTGCTGCCGTTCCGGTATGTGGAGGTCGAGTCCTGCCCGTTCGAGGTCACGCCGGACACGATCCGGATGATCGCGGTCAACTATCCGTTCGACATGAAGGCGTCGGCGTTCGTCTCCAGCGACGGCACGCTCGACCGCGTGTACGGGTTCTGCAAGTACAGTATCCTGGCGACCACTTTCGCCGGGGTCTACGTGGATGGCGACCGCGAGCGTATCCCGTATGAGGCCGACGCGTACATCAACCAGCTCTGCCACTACGGCACGGATCTCGAGTTCACGCTGGCGCGATACAGCCACGAGTACCTGATGACGCGTCCGACCTGGCCGACCGAGTGGAAGCAGCACTCGGTGATGATGGCGTGGGCCGACTGGATGTACACGGGCAACACGGAGTCGCTGGCGCGTTGGTATGACGTGCTGAAGTCCAAGAAGCTGCTGGCGTTCTGCGCGCGCGAGTCGGACGGGCTGCTGGTGACGGGCGGGCCGGCCGCGCCGATGGAGAGCGGCCTGCGCGACATCACCGACTGGCCGGTGGGCGAGCGCGACGGGTTCGAGTTCAAGCCGGTGAACGCGGTGGTGAACGCCTTCTACTGCCTGAACCTGCGCCAGATGGCGGAGCTGGCGGCGGCTTTGGGGAAGGGTGCCGAGGCCGAGGCATACCGTGTCCAGGCGCGGCGCGCGGCCGAGTCGTACCACGCGCTGTTCTTCAATGCCGCGCGCGGCTGTTATGTGGACGGCGAGGGCGCCGCGCACGCCTCGCTGCACGCCAATATGCTGCCGCTGGCCTTCGGGCTGGTGCCGGAGGCGGAGCGGGGGCGCGTGGCGGCTTTTGTCAAGTCGCGCGGCATGGCGTGCAGCGTCTACGGCGCCCAGTACCTGCTGGAGGCGCTGTTTGAGGCGGGGCTGGAGGAGGAGGCGCTCGAGCTGATGACGCGTGACGACCCGCGCGGCTGGGTCAACATGATGCGGTCCGGCTCGACGGTCTCGCTGGAGGCGTGGGACATCAAGTACAAGCCGAACCTGGACTGGAACCACGCCTGGGGTGCGGCGCCGGCGAACATCCTGCCGCGCTACGTCCTGGGGGTGCGGCCGCTGGAGGCGGGTTTCGGCCGTTTCCTGGTGCGGCCTCAGGTGGGCGCGCTGGAGGGCGTGCAGGGTGTGGTGCCGACGATCCGCGGGCCGGTGTCGGTGGGGGTGCGTCAGGGGCGCGGGAGTTACCGTCTGACGGTCGGGGTGCCGGTGAACACGACGGCGCGGGTGGAGCTGCCGCGGCAGGTGGGGCGCGGAGCGGGCCGCCTGACCTGGAACGGGCGGCGCGCGTCGGGCGTGCGCGAAGGCGGCCGCCTGGTGTTCGAGGGGGTGCCCTCGGGAAGCCAGACGTTCGAGTGGCAGGCGG
>JAKJGY010000157.1 GCA_022704145.1 Verrucomicrobiota bacterium | reverse complement strand
GGGCGGGCGGGGGCGGGGGGTGGCGAGCAGGGGCGTGGCGGCGTCGATCGTGCGCTGGAGGGCCACGAGGGCGCCGAACGGCAGCAGCGCCTGGAGCACGGTGAGGGCGGCGTGGCCGAGGGCCAGCCGGGGCGAGCCCTGCCAGGCGAGGCGCAGGGCGCGTACGAAACTGGCGGTCAGGAGTGGGGCGCGGCGCGTCATGTCGCGGATAGTTAAGCACAGAAGGCCGACGGGGGCAAGGCGGCGGTCTCTGCGCCACCAAAAAAGCGATTGTCCTTTCGCGGGTCTTAAGGTAAGCTATGCGTGTTTTGAATGGTGCGCTGAAAGGGGTCGTTTTTTTGGAAACGCAACGGACGGGCGTGAAGTACAAGCGGATCCTGTTGAAGCTGAGCGGTGAAGTCTTGGGCAATCGGGCCTCCGGCGAGTGCCTGGACCCTGACGTGTTGGTGTCGATGGCCAAGCGTGTGGCGCGGGTGGTGGAGATGGGCGTCCAGACCGGCATCGTGCTGGGAGGGGGCAACATCTTCCGCGGGCTGAAGGGCGAGTCCAAGGGCGTCAGCCGGACGACCGGCGACTACATGGGGATGCTGGCGACGATCATCAACGGGCTGGCGATGCAGAACGCGCTGGAGCAGTTGGGGCTGGAGACGCGGCTGCAGACCGCGATCGAGATGCATGAGGTGGCGGAGCCGTTTATCCAGCGCAAGGCGCTCCGGCATCTGGAGAAGGGGCGGGTGGTGATTTTTGCGGGCGGCACCGGGAACCCGTATTTCAGCACCGACTCGGCGGCGGCGCTGCGGGCCAGCGAGATCGGCGCGGAGGTGCTTTTGAAGGCGACGAAGGTCGACGGCGTGTACACGGCGGATCCGAATGTGGATCCGAGCGCGACGCGCTACGACCGGGTGTCTTACGAGGATGCGCTGCGCAAGCGGCTGAAGGTGATGGATTCGGCGGCGTTTGCGCTGTGTATGGACAACCGGATACCGATTGTGGTGTTCGACTTCTTTGACGAGGGCGCCCTGGAGCGGATCGTGCGTGGCGAGATGATCGGGACGCTGGTGAGCGACATCGCGCACACGCGGTGAAGGGGACGGGAGACGAGCGATGGACACGTTGGATGAGGTGCTGTTGGACGCCATCGACAAGATGGACAACACGCTGAAGGTGCTCAAGGACCAGTTTGCCGGACTGCGCACGGGCAAGGCCTCGCCTGCGTTGGTCGAGGGCGTGCAGGTGCTGTATTACGGTACGCCGACGCGCCTGCGCGACCTGGCGAACATCTCCACGCCCGAGCCCCGGTTGATCGTGATCAGCCCGTTCGACCCCACGGCCTTAGGCGAGATCGAGAAGGCCATCCTGGCCGCCAACCTCGGCGTGACGCCGCGCAATGACGGCCGCCTGGTGCGCGTGCCGATCCCCGAGCTGAACGAGGAGCGCCGCAAGGAGATCGTGAAGGTGGCGCGCCGCCAGTCCGAGGAGGCGCGGGTCGCGGTGCGGAACGTGCGGCGCGACGCGAACGATCTGGTCAAGGCCTTGCAGAAGGATGGCAAGGTCACTGAGGACGAGCGTGACCGTGCGCTGGAAGAGGTTCAGAAGGCGACGGACGCGCACATCGCGAAGATTGACAGCGAACTGAAAAACAAAGAGGCAGAGGTGATGGCCGTCTAGTACGGTTATCGACGAGAGACGGAGGCACGAGGTTATGGCCGAGCAGGAAAACGTACCGCAAGATCCGATCCCCCCCAAGGTGACGCCTTTCGCCAAGCCAGACGGTGCGGCGCCGGTGGCGCCCGGCGCGCCGCGGCCGATCACCGTGCGCCTCAAGCCGGTGGCGCCCGCCGCGCCGGCCGCCGCGCCGGCCGCCGCCCCGGCCCCGGCCGCCGTTACGGCGCAGTCGCGGCTGACCGCCCGCATGCAGATTCCGGATCCTGAGGAGGCGGCCGCGCCTGCGGCCACGCCCGCGGCCGCGCCTTCGCTGCATCCGCGTCTGACGGCGCGCGTGCCGATTCCGGATCTGGGTGAGGCGCCGGCCGCCGCGCCCGCGACGGTGCGGCTGCGTCCGGTGGCCGCGCCCGCGCCGGCCGCGCCTGCTCCCGCCGCAGCCGCTCCCGCCGTGACGCCTGCGCTGACGCCCGGGGTGTCGCCGTTGCGGCCGACCCCGCCTCCCGCGCCGGGCTCGCATCCTCTGCCGGACGGGCCGAAGCCGCCTTCCGCCGCGCAGGCGCAGGCCGCCAAGTCCAAGACTTCCCGGATCTCGCTCGACTCCGCGATCGGCGTGGCGCCGGTGGGGGGCGAGAAGGCTGAGCCTAAGACGATCCGCCTGAAGCGTCCGGCCGATCTGGCCGCCGCGCCTGCCCCCAAGGTGTCGACCGCGCCGATCCGCCAGACCTCGCGGATCCCGGACTCGGTGCTGCCGACCGCGGCCGAGGCCGCCGCGGAGGCCTCGACGGTGACGCAGAAGAAGACGCTCAAGATCAAGCGGGCCGGAGGGGCCCCGGCGGAAGCCGCCGTGTCGGCGGAGGGCGGCGACGCCTTCCCCGCAGGGGTGCAGATGACGCCCCTGGCCGCGTATGATGTGCCGCAGGAGTCCTCGGCGCTGACGGTTGTCGCGGTGGTGGCGGGCGTGGCGGCGCTGTTCGTGATGGTGGCGCTCACCTGGTGCCTGACGGCGCATACGTTCGGCGCGTCGCACGGCCCGAACGCGACGGCCACATGGTCTGGTCCGGACCTGCCGTGGATCGGGCGGATCACGGACTGAACGGCGCGGTGTGTGGGGCGGCTCCGGCCGCCGCCGCACCGGTGCCGGGCGCGGGCTGCGGCTGTTCCGGACGAGGGCTTAGGCGGTTGCGGCCCGGGGGGCGCAGACCCATGGTGAGACGTATCCAGAGCGGCTCCGTAGCGCGGCTGCGGCTGGCGGCACGTCAGGCGGCGGCGCTCACGTGGGCCACGGTCACGGAGGCGATCCAGCAGCCGCTCGCGCTGCTGTTGCTCCTGACCTCCGTGCTGACCACCCTGCTCGTGCCCGTGTTCCAGTTCCACCGTTTCGGCGAGGACGGCCGTCTGGCGCGTGACAGCGGGCTGTCGTGCATGCTGGTGTTCGGCCTGGTGCTGGCGGCCGGCACGGCGGGGCGGTCCGTGGCCGGTGAGATCGCGAGCGGGACGGCGGCGGCGGCGATCGGCAAGCCGGTGTCGCGCACGACCTTCCTGCTGGCCAAATGGGCGGGGGTCTGCGGTGTCGTGAAGGTGTTCTGGGTGGCGACGCTGGCGGCGACGCTGGCGGCGGAGCGCGGGTCCGCGCGGTTTGTCGAGCAGGAGGGGTTCACCGGGTACGCGACGGACGCGCTGACGATCGCGCTGGGGGTGGCGGGCGCGGCGCTGGCGCTGGGGGTGGCGGGCGCGGCGCACTATTTCTGGCGGCGGCGGTTCGGCGTGGCGGCGTTTCTGGGCGTGGCGCTGTCGCAGGTCGCCGCCCTCGCGGTCTCTGAGGTTTGCGGGCGGTGGTTCGGCAGCCGCGGCGAGGCGGCCTGCTCTGCGGGCTGCGGCGTCGAGGGTCACGCGCACGGTGCGGCCGAAGGCTGGCTGGCCTATCAGCCGCCGCTCAACCTGAGGGTGGTGGCGGCGGCCGTCCTGGTGCTGCTGGCGCTGGCGGTGTTCGCGGCGTTGGCGACGGCGTTGGCGACGCGCCTCCAGACGGGGCCGGCCCTGGCGGTCTGCGCGCTCGTCCTGCTGGCGGGACTGGCGGGCGACTCGTTCGCGGGCGGCGCGGGGGGGCTCTCGGTGCGCGGCCTGGCCGCGGGTGTCCTGCCCGACGTGCAGCATTTCTGGCTGTGCGACGCGCTGGCCCGCGGCGGGCGCATCGGGTGGCCGTATGTGGCCGAGGCGGCCGGCTACGCGCTGACGGTCTGCGCGCTGTTCCTGACCGCGGGCTGCCTGTCGTTCCGGGGGCGGGATCTGGGATAGAGGGGCGTGGAGTATGGGGAGGTGCGGTTTGGGCGGGCAACCGGTCATCGAGACGCAGGGGCTTTGCAAGACGTTCCGTGATTTCTGGCGGCGTCCCACTGTTGCGGCGGTCAGGGGGCTGGACCTGACGGTGACGGCGGGGGAGGTCTTCGGACTGCTGGGGCCCAACGGCTCGGGTAAGAGCACGACCATCAAGATGGCGCTGGGGCTGCTCCGGCCGACGGCCGGTACGATCCGGCTCTTCGGCTTCGGGCCGACGGACAGGCGGGCCAAGGCGCGGGTCGGCTACCTCCCGGAGGTGACGCATCTGCATCCGTTCCTGACCCCGCGCGAGACGCTGGTCTATTACGCCAGCCTCTTCGGCCTGCCGCTCGGCGAGGCGCGTCGGCGCGCCGAGGAGCTGCTGGAGATGGTGGATCTGAAGGGCGCGGCGGGGCGGCCGGTGGGACGGTTCTCCAAAGGCATGGCGCGCCGTGTCGGGCTGGCCCAGGCGCTGGTCAACGCGCCCGACCTGCTGGTGCTGGACGAGCCGACGTCGGGTCTCGATCCGGTCGGCTGCTGTGAGGTCAAGGAGCTGATCCGGCTGCTCGCGAGCAGCGGGGTGACGGTGCTGATGACCTCGCACCTGCTGGCGGACATGGAGGACGTCTGCGACCGGGTGGCGGTGCTGGCGCGCGGCGAGCTGCGCGCCTCGGGGCGGACGGCGGAGCTGTTGCGGCAGCCGGGTGTGACGCGCTTCCTGGTCGACGGCCTAGGCGCGGGGGAGGCCGAGTCGCTGCGGGCCGAGCTGGAGGCGCGTGCGGGGCGTCCGGTTTGCTGCGACGTGCCTGCGGTCCGGCTGGAAACGTTCTTTATGCAGGTGGTCTCACGCGAAGGGTCGGCGCGCGCGTTTGAGGTGGCGCCCTTTCTGCGCGCGGCCCGCCAGGCGCGCGAGGAGTCGGGCGCATGAGCGCGTCGCGCGCACGGGATGCCGTGGCGGAGAGCGTGCGGCGCTGCTGTGGCGTGGCGGCTGTCGCGCTGCGGGCCGCGGTGCGCACACGGATGGTGGCCGCGCTGCTCGTTCTGCTGGCGGCCTGTGTGACCGGGCTGCCGCGCGTGCTGAAGGGCGACGGCACGCCGTCAGGCGAGCTGGATATCCTGCTGCGCTATACGTTGGGTTTCTCGTTCGGGCTGCTGTGCCTGGCCACGCTCTGGGCGGCGTGCGCGCTGTTCGCGGTGGAGATCGCCAGCCAGCGCATGCACCTCGCGGCGGTCAAGCCGGTGCGCGCGGCCGAGTTCTGGCTGGGGAAGTGGCTGGCCCTGCTGGCGTTGGGCGCGGCGCTGCTGACGGCGGTCTATGGCGGCGTCTATGCGCAGGTGCGCGTCCGGGCGTGGCGTGCGGGGTGGTCCGCCGAGCAGCGCCCCGCAGGGCGGCGCGTGGCGCGGCCGCTGCTGCCTTCGATCGCGGAGGAGGCGCGCGAGACGTATGCGCTGATGCGGCAGCGGGGAGAGCTGCCGCCCGGACTGGGGCCGGGCGCGGCCCTGAGGGTGCTGGCCGAGCAGGCCGAGGAGCGGTACGAGGTTCTGAATCCCGGTGACGAGGTGGTGTGGAAATTCCGGCTGGCGCGGCCGCCGCGCGCGGACGAGCCGCTGCTGGTGCGGCTGCGCTTCGATACCGAATACAGCACGCGCGAGCAGGTGGCGGGGCTCTGCCGGCTGTGGCTGGCCGACCGCCCGGAACGGGTCGCGGAGGTGGCGCTGGCGGATTTCACGCTGAACGAGATCGTGTTCGCGGTCGACATGCGCGCGCTGGTCAACGGCGGAGCGGCTGCGGGGCGCGACGTGCGCCTGGCGTTCCGGCATCAGGGCGACCCTGCGCGGGCGTCGGCGCTGATGATGCGTTTCCGTAAGGACGTGGCCGTGCTGACCCCCGGCGGCTCGTTCGAGGCGAACCTGGCGCGTTCGGCACTGGCGCAGCTCGGCGTGCTGGCGCTGCTGGCCGCGCTCGGGCTGACGTTAAGCGTCTGCTTCTCGCCTCCGGTGGCGGCCTTCTGCGCGACGGTCCTGCTGGTGCTGGCGCTGGTCAGCGGGACGGTGGTCGGCGCGGTGCGCGAGACCGGCGAGGAGGGCGCTTGGATGAGGGTCGGCCTGCGGATCGCGCGGCTTGTCCATGACGTGGCGGGACAGGCGACCCGCGAGGAGCCGTTGGAGTCGCTGACCCGTGGCGAGCTGATCGAGGGGCGGGCGCTGCTGGCGGTCTGGCTGTGGAACGGGGCTCTGGCCCCTGTCGTGCTGGCGGTCTTCGGCTGCGGCGTGTTACGCAGGCGCGAGCTGGCCGCGGGTGACTGAGGCGGGAGGTGGGATGATGGAACGGCGGAAGTTTATCAAGGCGGCGGCCGGGATGGCGGCGGCCGCCCTCGGCGGCGGGTGCCGGAGCCTGTTCCGGCGCGGTGCGCCACAGGCCGTACGACAGGCGTCTGGGGCTGCTCCGGCGGTGGCGTGCGTCGGTGTGGGCGGGCGCGGGGCGCTGAATCTGGCGGCGGTCTGCGCGGCGGGCGGCCGGCCGGTCGCGTTGTGCGACGTTGACGAGACGCTCCTGCTCGCGGCGCGCGAGCGGCTCGCGCAGTCGGCCCCGGACGTGCGGCTGTATCGCGATTTCCGGGTGCTGCTGGAGTCCGAGCGCACGCTCGACGCGGTGGTGGTCTCCACACCCGATCACGGCCACGGCATACAGGCCGCCTGGGCGTTGGAGAAAGGGTGCGCCGTCTATCTGGAGACGCCGCTCGTGCGGACGCTGGGGGAACTGCGGCGCTTGCGCGAGCAGGCGCGCGCGCGGCGTGCCGTCGTGATGGCGGGCGACACCGGCCGCGCGACCGGCGAGTTTCGCAGGGCGGTGGAGCTTGTCGCATCCGGGCTGCTCGGAACGGTGAGTGAGATTCATGCGTGGACGAGCCGGCCGGTCTGGCCGCAGGGGATGGCCCGGCCGGAAGGGAGCGACCGCGTGCCGCCCGAACTGGACTGGGAGCTGTGGCTGTGCGGGGCCGAGGCGCGGCCGTTCAAGAACAAGGCCTATCACCGGTTCAACTGGCGTGCCTGGCACGACTTCGGGACGGGTGCGCTGGGCGACGCGGGGACGCAGATGCTGGGCCTGCCGTTTCAGGCTTTGGAGCTGGGGCCCCCGGCAATGGCCGAGGCCTCCGGAATGGGCGAGCCGGCGCGCGAGACATACCCGCGCGGCAGCACGGTCCGGTTCGTGTTTCCGTCGCGCGGCAAGCGCCGTCCCGCTGTCACGCTCCAGTGGTACGAGGGCCTGTGCAGGCCGGCCGCCGACCGGTTGCCGGAGGTGCTGTCCGCCAGCGGCCCGCTTCCCGCCTCAGGGTGTCTGCTGGTGGGCGACAAGGGGGTCTGGCTGGCCAGCGGCGACAGCGGGACGCGTCACGCGCTCGCGCTGTCGGGCGAGGGCCGGCTGACGGATTTCGAGCGGCATGAGGCCGGTCTCGCGATCGCGCAGGCCCTGCCGCGCGCGGCGGGGCAGATGGAGGAGTTCCTCGGCGCGGTCCGGCATGGCAAGGAGACCTTCTCCAGCCTGTCCGCCTTGACGCCCGTCACCGAATGCCTGCTGGTCGGCTGCGCGGCCCAGCGCGCGCCGGGCGTGCTGGCCTGGGAGAGCGCCCGGGGCCGTCTGACGGTGAATGGCGCGGCGTGCGGGCTGGCCGAACCGGCCCTCCGTGCGGGGTGGGAAATGGGCCGGCGATAAGTTCTCGGTTTCCGAGCCGGGGCTTTCGGTGTAGACTAGAGCACAAACAGAAGGAGGCGGGTTATGATGCGGGAGATGTTCGGGGCTTTGATCGTGCTGGCGGCGTGCGCGGGTGTCTGTCAGGAAACAGCCCCGGCGCCGACGCCAGCCGTGTCCAAAACGTATGTGCTGCTGCGCGAGGGCGCCGCCGCGACCGACGCCCTGCTGCAGGACTCGGCGGCTTTTCTTGAGAAGGCCGGATATTTTTATCTGGCGACGTGCGAGGAGGGTGCCGCCCGCGTGCGGCCGATCAAGTATACGCTGATCGTGGACAACAAGCTGCTCTTCGCGACCTCGATGAAGAAGGAGATGTACGCCCAACTGCTGAAGAACCCGCGGGTGGAGCTGTCGCGCACGGCCGAGGACAAGAGCGCGTACCTGCGTTTCCAGGGACGGGCCGTCCTGTGTACCGACGCGGAGGTCAAGGCCCGCGTCCTGGAGGCCTCCCCGAATTTCAAGACCAGCTTCGGCGACCAGCTCGCGCTGTTCGCGGTGGAGCCCGAGCGAGTCGGCCTCTTCCCGATGAAGGGCGGACAGGCGAAGACCAAGACCTACACGCGCGAGTGAGCGCGGCCCGGTCGCTAACCGGGGTGCGTCAGGAAAGGCAAGGCGGCACATGTCGGAGAGAGGTTATTATGTCCGGTGGCGGGGACAGCGCACGGGCCCCTTCTCGCGTGATGAGCTGGTGAACCGATATCTCGCGCACCAGCTTCCAGGCCTCTGCCAGATCAGTGCCGACGGGGCCACATGGCAAGCGGTGGAGGAACTCCTGCCGCGGCTCCAGCAGGCGTCATTTTGCGGTGATGGTGAGCCGGGCGACACGGGTGCGGTCAGCCTGTCCGGTGTGCCGCCTGTCGTGCGCGCGGCGCCTGCGCCCTCCGCCGCCTACAACGGGCCTATGAAGACCGGCCGGTTCAACGCCGTGTTCGGGCCGTCTGGGGGCGCGCCTTCAGGTGGCGCGCCGGAGCCGCAGAGCGCGGACGAGCCCGCCACGGCGCTGGCCCGGCTGAGCGCCTTTCTGGTGGATACCCTTTGTCTCGTGTCCTTTGTGCTCCTCGTGCTCGGGCTCCTCTTCGCGATGATACGTCTGGCGGGTTTTGAGAGGGGGGCCACCCTTTCCCTCCTCCGCCTGTACGCCCTCGTGCTGTTCGCGGTCGTGCCTTGGATGTACGGGGTCGGGTTCACCACCTCGCGTCTTGGCGCCACGCCGGGAAAGCACTGGCTGGGTGTCGCGCTGGCGGACGAGCAAGGCCGCCCGCTTACGCTCGGGCGCGCCAACGCGCGCTTTTTTGCGAAGGGTCTCGGCGGGCTGCTGCTGGGGCTCGGCTGGCTGCCCGTCTACGGGGGCGGCGCCTGCGCGCTTCACGACCTCATGTGCCACACCCGGGTGAACCGGATGGCCTCGCCAACGATGCGCTGACCGCGCCGCGCGGTCCGCGATCAGGAGACCCTATGCCCTTCCGCTATAACCGTTCCGACGTCCGCCTGCCGGACGCGCAGCTCAACCATCTGGACATCGCGCTCGCCTTTTATGAGACGCATGTGGACGGTACGGTCACGCTGACCCTCACCGCGCGCGTCAGCCTCCGCGTGCTGGAGCTGGACGCGCGTGAGATCGAGGTCTTCGAGGTCGCGCTGCCCGACACAGGCTCGGCCTGCGCGTTCAC
>JAKJGY010000372.1 GCA_022704145.1 Verrucomicrobiota bacterium | reverse complement strand
CGGGCGAGTGCGCTTGACATCACATCCGAAGTGTAGTATGTTCTAGGACGACCGGGGCGCGGCATGCGCCCCGTTTAGAAGGGAGAATCAGAAATGGACAAACAGAACGGGGCCGCTAAACGTCTCGGCGTTCCGGCATTCTTAACGCTCTGCCTGCTCGGGACGGTCTTGCTTCCGATCACGGCGGTGTGCGCGCTGATACTCGCCACACGCGGCGACAAAACGCTGCTGAAGGCGCTGCGCGGCGGGCGCGACTACTCCGGCGGCGAAAAGGGGGGTGCGAAATGAGCATGCGCTTCAGGTTCGATCCGAGCAAGGCCGACCAGCCCGACGGCCCCACAAACGGGAAGAGGGCGTCCAACGCGGACGCCGCCGTACGGGTCGCCGCTCACAGTCGCGGCGAGGCGGAATCTGTGGACGAGGACACCGTACGGGACCTTCTGGCCGACCTCGGGCACCTCTGCGACCGTGAGGGCCTGGACTTCCGGGCGCTGGTCAGGACCGCACTGAAGGACTGGAGGGCCGAACGGTGAAATACTACACACAGCACGGTAAACCGGGGGCCGGACAGATGGACCCGACCGCCTGGACAGAGACCGAGGCCGAAGGGATGGAGGCGGCGGCGGTGGAACACCTCATCCGGATCGGGCCGGAGGCTCGCGACTTTCCGCTTATGGTGTACGTGTCCGACGCGGTGTTACGGCACGATAAAGGCGCGCCCATGTGCGCCCACGGGTTCAGGTTTGAGGTAGTGAAAAACTGGAGGGCTGAACGGTGAACAGACCGACCGACGCGGCGCTGGAGACCTTCCGGCGCATGACGAGCAAGGCGCAGTTCCTCGCCGTCGAGGAACTCATGCGGGGAGAGGAGGGACAGTTCTTCGCCGACACCGTCACCCGGCTCGCCGGGGTGTTTGACGCCATGCCCCGCACCTACGAGACCGACGGGCAGGGCAAGGCGGCGCTGTGCCATCTGCACTATTACACCGCCTGCGGGGACTGGTGGATTATCGAGCGCGACGCCGATCCCGACGGGGAGGGGCAGGTGCAGGCGTTCGGTATCGCCGACCTCGGCTTCAGGGAATACGGGTATATCAACCTCGCCGAGGTTCTGGCGGCAGGCGCGGAACTTGATTTCCACTTCACCCCGACGGCCGCCGGTGAAATCATGAAAGGGGGGAGGTAAGTTATGACCATGACACAGAAAGCCCTGTTTGTCCTGTTCCTAATGGCGGCCGTCGTGCTGCTACCCCTGACGGGGCTTTGGGCGCTGTTCGCGGGCCTGGCGGGGCACATGCAACCCCTTACTGTGCTTCGCGGAAAACAGACGCGGCAGGGGCTTGACCCCACGGAAGAAGTGTAGTATCTTCTAGGAACTGAGGCGCGGCATGCGCCTCAGATTCACCGAAGAATACGAAAAGAGGTGTCGGAATGAAGACTCTGACAGTTGACGACGTGATGGCGATGCGGCCGTGCCCCCGATGGACGCGCGAACAGGTTAAGGCGGTGTTCGCAGGTCGTCAGGAGGTCGCGCTTGACGCCCTGCTGGCGGATGAGGCGATACCTATTGGAGACCGCATCTGGCTGGCTCTCCAGCCCGGAGTGCTGCCGGACGCAGAGGTCAGGGCGTGGCTTGACGGCGTGGTAGAGAGGGCCATACGCGCCAACCTCGGAACGAGCGGGTGCCCGAAGTGGGAGACGTGGGCCGAAAAATGGCTCGACGGCTCGGACAGGTCGGAGGCGTCGGCGGCGCGGGCGGCGTGGACGGCGGCGACGGAGGCGTGGAGGGCGGCGCGGGCGGCGGCGGCGCGGGCGGCGGCGGCGTGGGCGGCGGCGCGGGCGGCGGCGGCGGAGTCACGGCCAAGCTCACGCTAAAGCAGAACAACAGAATAGACGTAAATGCAACCTCTTAAAACGGGGGGCGGGTATGGGCGGGGACGTGAGG
>JAKJGY010000156.1 GCA_022704145.1 Verrucomicrobiota bacterium | reverse complement strand
ACGCCCGCCCAGCACGCGCGCTGTGACGGCAGGCGCAAGTTCCTAAATGACTCCAAGTCGCTCAGCATTAAGATTCTCGCCATCAAAGACCCACAGGCACTAGAGCAGGCGCAGCAGCATCGCGAAGAGCTAGAAAGCCTTGAGACAAAATGGAGTATCGTGGAGGCTCCCACGCTTGACGCGGCCGGCATGCTCGAAAGTCTGGCCAAAGATCTTGAGCAGGATGAAAACCAGTACCGCCAGGAAATCTTTGCGAAGTTGCGCCAGCTCGCCGATCAAGATGCGGAGGGCCGCTCGCAGGAACTTGCGATCGTGAGCGCCCGCCGGGAGCGGGAGAAAGTCCGGCAGACGCTCATCCAGGACTTTTACAAAGGCCCCTGACGGCTTCGAGCGGTGCGAGCAGCCCCCAGGACGGGTTGCATCTTGCGTCCGCTGAGCGTCCGACCCTGGCCGAGGGCCGTTTCGCAGCCCTCATTAGCACACTCGTTGAACCTCGATCTGGAGCAGCGCCGCGAGCTTCTCGAGTCTCCCCGCGAGGTGGCCCACGCCGATCGCGCAGTGGTGCGCGGGGCCAGCCTTGCTCCAGGCGTTCATAAACCCCTTGGCGCCGATGGCGAAACGGTAACGGCTGTTGGTGTTGCCGATCTGCAACACCGGCCCGGTCACCGACGCGCCCTCCGCCACCAGCAGCATCAGCCAGCCGTTTGCGGCATGCGCAGGAACTGCTCGCGTCAACGGGCCTGTCCGTCTCCGAGATCGCCGGCCGCTGCGGCTACGAAACCGTCTACTATTTCTCGCGTCACTTGCGTCAGAAGACCGGGCTCACCCCGACCGCACACCGTGACCGATCCCTTAACCGCCATGAGCCGATTCCGCTTTGACCTCACGCCTGCTTTGTCCTATAGTCAATCACAACGGGTTGCGATCATAAGCCCGACGATTTCAATATGCCGCACCGGATTCTATCCCTGTCACAGGCGGCGAAGCGTATCCGGGTTCCCGAGCGCGAACTCGCGCATCTCGCCCAGCGCCACGAGATCCCGCACCAGCGGCGGGGTGATGAGCCTGTTTTCGAAAAGCGGCTGCTCGACGAATGGGCGCAGCGCCGTATCCTGAACCTGGCAGCCGGGCCGCTGGCGGACCACCACCGAGTTGCGGTGGCGGAACGCCAGGCCCGGCCGTCTGACGACACCCTGATCGAGAGTCTGCTGCGCCCTGACTGGATCCGCCCCGCCCTCAGCGCCAAGACCAAGCCTTCCCTCTTGCGTGAGATGGCGGCGTTAGCCGTATCGACCGGCCTGCTGTTCGATGAGGCCAGCTTTCTGGAAGCGCTGGAGGAGCGCGAACGTGCGTCTTCCACCGCGCTCGGCGGGGGTGTCGCGCTCTTGCATGCCCGTTTCCATGACCCCTATCATGCTGAAGCCTCGTTCCTCGTGTTGGGGCGCTCGCGCACACCCCTGTTTTTCGGTGCGGAGGACGGCGCGACCACGGACCTGTTCTTCCTCCTGTACTGCACCGATGACGCCGGCCATCTCCACGCGCTGGCGCGCCTATGCATATTGGCTCAGAGACCGGGCCTGCTCGACAGCCTGCGCGCCGCAGAAGACGCGGCAAGCATGTACCGTCTGCTGGCGGACGCCGAAGTCGCGCTGCTGCGCCAGCTTTGAGCGTCCGCGCCGCTCAGCGGATCTCGTCCGCATAAGGGATCGGCACGCCGTACTGTCCGTTAACCTTAAGCATCTCGGCCATCAGGCCCTGGCTCGGCCGCCGCGAATACGCGCCCACCAGGTGGAACATCTTCTGCTGCGACCAACGGGCCTTCACCGCAGGCGTGCCCAGCTTCGCGTGGCGTGACAGGCTCAGCCGGAAGATCGAGTCATATCCTTTACCCGCCGCGAGCCCGCGCACCTGAAAAACCAGCTCCGCGGTCGTGTCGGGACATGCACCGAACAGCTCCAACGGGCAATCCTTATAGAGGTTCGCCGTACGCGTAGGATAGACTTCGCCTTGCGAACCCGAATCGAAGACCACGGCGACGTCGCCCATCACCGGATGCCGGACACCTTCGTAGAGGCTCGCCATCGTCGGCGGGATGTCCCAACGGTTACCGGTCAGCACCGTATTGCCCCCGCGGTTGCAGTAGGATAGCATATCCAGCAGATAGGCGTTGGCCTTACTGTGCGTGCCGTACATATAGACGGACATCAGACCGTTGTTGAGCGAGGAGAACGCGCCGATAATCTTGGCGCTCTCCGTCATGCCGAAAGTCGGCTTGCCGTCGGTCACAACAAAGGCGATCAGAGGGCGCTCAGGGTCGCGCGGCAGACGCATCAGCGACTGCAGCGAACCGAACACATCGGTCTGCCCGAACGAGCGCATCGCGGCGACATAACTCTTGGCCTGCGCCACATTCTCCGGCGTCACCGGCACCCAGGCGGGAAAAAGGGCCTCAAACGTGTCGCGGAAGGACACCAGAGCGAAACGGTCTCCCGGGTTCATCGTATCGAGTGCGGCGGTCAGAGCGCGGCGGCAGTAACTGAGACGCTCCTCTGAGATCGAAGCCGAGACGTCCTGCACCCAAACGATATCCTTGGCAAGCACGGGGACTTGCTTATCGGCGCGCGGCTGGATGGCTATCCGGAAATAGACACGGCCGGGCTCCGCCGGATCGCGATATGTCTCCAACACGACCGCAAGGAGATCGTCGATCGGGATATAGTCAACCGTGTCCTCCAGCGTGGCGATCTTGGTCTGCGCCTCACGTGCCTGACGCTCCTCCTCCGCCATACGCGGAGCATCCGCCTGCGGCGCCTGGTCCGGTGTCAGCCGCGGCGCCTCAGCGGGCGGCTTGTCTTGGGTAACACCCGTCTGAGCCGCACCGTCAGAACGGACAGGCAGTCCGGTCTTCTCACCCGGCTGAAGCCCGAAACGCGCCTCGGTCGCTCCGGTCGAGACCTGGCCGGGCATGACCGGAGCCTCAGGGCTCCGCGTCTGGAATGTGCCCTTCATGACCTCGGTGTCAAAGACCTCAGCCGCCTCGCTCGCCTTAGGCGGCTCGGGATCCCTCCCGAAACGCCGTCCCGCGAGATCGATGGAAGGCACGATGTCCGGCGCCTGCGGGACACGCTCGATCATGGGTATCTCGCGGCGCGGCAACGTGGCGGCCTCCTCCTGGATCGCGCGGTCAAAGATCTGTGAGATCTCCTGCCGCGGCATCCAAGGCGTGGTGTCGACATGCTCGACCGCAGACTCCTTGAGAGAGGGCACGCCGGGCACCAGAGCCTCCCGGGGAATCGGCGGCGGCGCGAGCAGCGCGGGGCTGGCCTGCTGGCTCAGGGCGTCCACCTGCTCGCTCACCTCGATCGGCCCGCGGCTAGGAAGGTCGCGCTCCCCCGCCACCTTCTCGGCGAGACGCATCGGGTCGGCGTGCATCGTCTCCACACGCATCGGCGGCACACGCTCTCCCGCAAACCAGTCGCGCCCTCGTGAAAGCAGCCGGCGAGCGCCACTGATGTTCCAATCGGCGAAACAGTACAGGACAGCCACATGGACGACAGCCGACAGCACCACCGCGATACCGGCCAGCAGCCCGTGCCGACGGTTCCTCCGCCGATGGAACGCGAACTCCTGCGGCATCATGACTCAGCCTTCCTCTCCGCGGCCCCGGCCGCCTGCGGCTGAACCGGTCTCGCCAAGGGCGACGCCGGATAACGCTCGCGCAGCTCCTGACGTAACGTCTCAGCCTCCTGCGCGCGTCCGAGCTTATCGAGCAGAAGCGCGGCCCGATGGATCGACTCAGGAACAAGTTCCGCATCGTTAAAGAGGATACCGACACTCATGTAGTAGCGCGCCGCGGCAGCCGCATCCCCCTTCAGCTCCTCGTTCTTCGCGAGCCCCATGTAGGCGTGCGCACGGATGGCGAGCAGTTCAGGCGAGGCCGCACGCGCCGCGGCGTCGCTCAAATGCCGCCCCGCCTCCTCATACCTCCCGGACTCGGTGAGCAACTCGCCCAGCCGTAACGCCGCCTCCGCCCCGTAAGCGGTAGTCGCGCCTGTCGCCAGCGCCTCACCCAGCGCGTGTATGGCCGGGTCGCGCTCGTTCTTGGCCCGGTGAATACGCCCCAGCAGCGTCCAGGCCGTCTGCTTCCAGCCACGGTCGGCCTCCTGCCCGATCAACGTCTTTGCGGCCTGGGCGGCCGCATCGTACTGCTTCTGCTCGCACTGGAACTCAGCGAGCCAGGCCAGCCGGTCCGCCCCCAGCTTCTCGGCGATCGGCGCGTCGAGCAGCTTCTGGAAATACTCCGCCGCCTCCGCCTTACGGCCGCCGGCCTGCAGGATCATACCCAGCTCGAGCATCGCCTCCCGCTCCACCTCTTTAGCCGGAGTACCTGACAGGCACTGCCGATAGAGCCGTTCCGCCTCCGCTGTCTCACCGGTCTGGCGGAAGATCGAGGCCCGCCAATAGTAGGTTTCCGACTGGCGCACGTCAGCGGGGAACCGCCGCATACGCTCATCCAGCGTACCTCCAGCCGCGCGCAGGTTCTTAGAGCGGATCTCCTCCATCGCCTTCTGATAAAGCGTCTCCGCGACGAGGTCGCAGGCGGGATAGCGCGTCAGAAGCGCGGTCCAGTCCCGCAAGGCGGCCTCGCTCTGGCCCAGCCGCGCCAGGCAGACGCCCGACGCATAAAGCGCCTTTGCGGCCAGCGGATCGTCGGGGAAACGCCCGGCCACCAGCAGATACCACGAGGAGGCCGACTCCCACGCCTCCTGGCGTTGCATCAGCCAGCCCAGGCGGTAGAGCGCGTCCTTCGCGAACGGGCTCGCCGGGTACTTGTCCACCAGCAGGCGGCAGTTCTGCACCGCCACCTCCGGCTGCTTGACTGCCAGCGCCGACTCCGCGCTCATCCACAGCACATTGTCGGCCACCTCCTCCGGCGCGTCGGTGAACTGCGCCGAGGCCTTCAGCACCTCGGCATACTGGCCGTCGCGATAAAGCGCCGTCAGCCGCTCATAACGCGCGGGCTTGGCGAGCCGCCCCTGGGGGAACGCCGCCAACTGCTGGTCATACAGCGCCACCGCCTCCGCGCGCTGTTCCAGTTGCCGCAGGCTGTTGGCCTTGACGTACAGGATCTCCTCGCGCGCCGGATGCCGGGCGTCGCCGGCAACCCGATCCAGAATCGTCACCGACTCCTTATAGCGCCCGGCATAGTAATACGCCCAGCCAGCCGACAGCGCGCTCTCCAGAACCCGGGACGACTGCGGATACCGTGTGCCCAGCATCTGGAACAGGTTCGCGCTCTCCTCATACTTGGCGTCCGTCAACGCCGTCTGGGCCGCGAAATAGCACGCCTCCTCGGCCACCTTGGGATCTTGCGCCTTGTGCGCCAGCTCAAGATAGAGGCCCATCGCCCGCCGACGGTCCTCGGGCTTACCCGTGCGCGTCAGCAACCATGCCGCACGCAACCCCGCGTACACCCCGTAATCGGTCTGCGCGAACGCGGAACCGAGCTGCTCGTACCGCGCCAGCGCCTCGGCCGGACGGGACAGCTTCTCCAGCGCCTCGCCCAGATGGTAGAGCGCCGCCGCACGTACCTCAGAGGGCGTCTCAGGTGTCGCAAGACGCTCCAGCGCCTCCGCCGCCGCAGCGGCCTTGGGCTCGCCCGAATCCAGCAGGATCAGCGCGCGCTGCAACTGCGCCCGCGGCACGTTCGGGCTTGCCGGGTGACGCTCGACCAGCAGCCGATACACCTCCTCGGCCTCGGCCTTACGTCCGGAGCGCCGATGACACTCGCCGAGCCGGAACAGCACGCCGTCCAGACCCTCGACGCCAGGAGCCTCGGCCAGCGACGCGTACTCGCGCGCCGCCAGCTCGAACAGACCGCGACGGAACAGCCCATCCGCAAGCTGCTGCCGGTCACGCAGCTCCAGCGGGTCTGCCCCGGCCGCGCAAGCGGTCAGAGCCAACAGGCCCATCAGGCCGATCACCTGTGACTGACGCCTCATCGCCCCCCCGTCGCGCCGCCGCCCTTGTCCTCACTGGTCGCCATCGAGAAGTTCCAGATGTCCGCCTTACGGCAGGTGTCCACCACCTTGATCAAGGCATCGTAACGCGTCTCGCGATCCGCCCGCAGCACCACCGGCTGACCCGGAAAGTACTTCGCGAGCCGGTCAAGGCGGCCCTTGAGCGCCTCCAGCGTCAGATCCTGCTGGTTGATCGACACGCGCCCGTCCTTGGCGATATTGATGATGATCTCGCCCGGCAGCCGATCCGGCACCTTGCCGCTCTGCGCCGTCGGCAGGCTGATGTCAATCTCGTACTCCCACTGGGAGAAGACCGACGTCGTGACAAAGAAGCACAGCAACAGGAAGATGACGTCCATCATGGCCGTCATCTGGAACGTCGGCAGCAGCCCCCGGCTCTTCTTGCGAAAGTTCATGATCCGCCCCCCGGTGCCTTTAGAGCCTCTCGGAACCCTTCGCGCCCATCCCGATCAGAGCCGTCAGGACCTCGGCCGAGGCCGCCTCCAGGTTCGAGATCTGCCGGCTCGCGCGCCGCCGGAACCAGGCGTAGAACGCCATGCACGGAATCGCCACCACCAGTCCGAAGATCGTCGTCACGAGCGCCTTCGAGACCCCGCCCGCAAGCACCACCGGCTTGGCGCTCGCCACGTCGTTGGCAACCGACCCGAAAGCCGTCAGCATCCCGAGGACCGTCCCCAGCAGCCCCAGCAGAGGCGCGATCGTGGCCACGTCGAGCAGAAACTCGGTCTGCCCCTGGATCGCCTCCGCCTGACGCACCCCCTCCGACTCGACCGCCCCGCGTAACAGCGTCACGTCACAGTTCGGCACGTTGCGCAGACAGTCCAGCGCCGCCAGCACCACGGCCGACAGCGGACAGGGATAACGGTCGCTGAGACGACGCGCCTCATTCAGGTCGCCCGCACGGATCCGGGCCAGCACGTCACTCAGCAGCTCATGCGGCGTCACGGCTCCCGTCCGCAACGACCAGATAAAGTAGAACACCATCGCCAACGCGAAGATCGAGATCGCCGCCAGCACCCACATGATCCAGCCGCCATAGCTCCAGGCCTGCCGGAACGACATCCCCGAAACATCCAGCGCCGCCACCGCCGGGGCCGCAGCCTCCTCCGCCCGCGCCGCCGCCGCCAGGCACACGCCGACCCACACGCCCGCCCACCGCCTGACCCGCATCCCGTCGCTCATCGCTCCCCCTATCCTTACTCGTTCCTAATCAAGCCGCCGACCGAACCCTCACACCGCAGGGAACGGCACGCCCAACAGCCTGCCGATCGCCGCATGCGAACGCCGCCTGCGCTCGCCTGTCCAGCGCCTCACATCGCGCACCCGATCCCCGTACCAGCCAAAATCCAGACCCGCCGTGCCGCCCAAGTGCGACTTCGCCGCCAGCGCGGCGCCCGGGTCCGCCCCGACCAGCTCGTCCAGATGCGTCCGCACATGCTGGTAGGCGTCGCGGAAAGGCATCCCGCCCGCCACCAGCTCAAGCGCGCGGTCGGTCGCGAACACGCCGGGCGCGAAGCCCGCCCGCAGCCGCTCCGGCCGCACCTCCAGCGAGCCGGCCAGCAGCGTCAGGATCCGCAGCGAGGCGCGCGTCACACGCAGCCCCTCCATATACAGCTCCTTGCTCTCCTGGAGGTCACGGTTGTACCCGCCGGGCAACGCCTTCAGCAGGGCGTTCGCCGCCGTGCCATAGCCCAGCACCACCGCCGACTTGGCCCGGATCAGCTCCAGCACGTCCGGATTGTACTTCTGCGGCATGATGCTGCTGCCCGTGCACAGCTCGGCGGGCAGCACAAAATAACCGAACTCGGGCATTGAGAACAGGATCAGATCCTCCGCCAGCCGCGACAGCGTCAGCATCACCTGGCCGCAGGCCGCCAGCATCACCGCCTCGTTCTTGCCCCGCACGTTGCTCGCATGAAAGACGTTGTGATGCGGCCCTGAGAACCCCAACAGACGGGCCGTCAGCGCCCGGTCGAGCGGCAGAGGCACACCGTAACCGGCCGCCGAGCCCAGCGGGCAACGGTCGTTATAGGTGTAGGCCGCCTCCACCAGCAACAGGTCGTCCAACAGCGTCTCGGCATACCCGGTGGCCCAAAGGCCCACGGAACTCGGCATCGCCGGCTGGAGGTGCGTCCGGCCCACCATCGGAACCGCCCGGTGCCTGCGCCCGAACGCCACAAGACCGGCTGCCAAAGCAGCGGCCTCGTCGGCCAGGCCCAACAGCTCCTCACGCGCATGCAGACGGATATCCACCGCCACCTGGTCGTTCCGGCTCCGCCCCGTATGCACCTTGCGCCCCAGCTCGCCCAGCCGCTCGGTCAGACGGCGCTCCACCGCCAGATGCACGTCCTGATCCGCCTCGCTGATCTCAAAACGCCCCGCCGCCGCCTCACGCAGCACCGCGACCAGCTCGGCCACCACCCGCTTGCGTTCTTCTGTCCCCAGTATGGCCGGTCTGACGCGCATCCGCGAAAGCATCGTCACATGGGCCGCCGTGCCGACACAGTCCCACACCGCCAGCGCCCGGTCCAGCTCAGGATCCTTCCCGACCGTGAAAGACAGCACGTCCGGATGGATCGCGCCCACAATCGTCGCCCGCCCGCTCGCCTTCGTCTTCTTCATATCAATCCCACCGCCGCACCCCTCAGCCCCCGGACAGACCGCCTTGCGCCAGAGGGCCCGTCGCCACACGGCGCTCCAGATCCCCCCGCAGACACTCCGCCTCCAAGAGCAGCCGTGTCAGCTCGCCCGGCTTGGTGCCTCGCGCGAGCGCCTCCAAAAAAATCGCATACGCCTCAGTGACTGCAAGAAACGTGCCGTCACGGCCCATGGCCCAGGCGCGCACCCCGAGAGCCCGGTCGCGCGCCCCCCGCCGCACCTCCGGCAGGTCCGCCAGGGCGGCCGCCTCCTGAAGGCTCAGCCACGCCTTGCGTTGATCCATGCTTTTACCATAATCCGCCGGATAGAGCAACAGCCCTTGCCGGAAGCGGCGCGCCACGCCCGCCGTTGTCACGCCCGGCTGGACGACCTGCCTCCCCGCCTCAACCAGCCACCCGTCCGTCGCCTCGTCGAACACGCCCAAATCCTCGGTGCCCGTCAACAGCCGCGCGACCTGCTCGACCCGCCACACGGAGCCCGTGGCCCCCGCCCGCAACAGAGCCTCAAAGGGATTCCCCTCCGGCCGCTTCTCCAGAAGCCGGCCCGCCAGCACCGCCGCCACCGCGGGCTCGCGCCGCGCCGCCACGCTGTCAAACGCATACAGCTCCGCCGCCACAGGCAGGCAGGCCCGCGACCATAGAAGCAACGCGCGGTCGACGTCCGCCTGACGGCCCTCACGGTCCAGCCGCCGCACCACGCCGTCGATCAGCCACAGCGGCAGGTCG
>JAKJGY010000020.1 GCA_022704145.1 Verrucomicrobiota bacterium | reverse complement strand
TCAAACCATCACCAGCCGAAACATCGGCCCGTCCACTTATGCCCGCTACGCGCCGTCCACTCTTGCTCGCGCCAACCGTCCACTTATGCCAACTACAAAGTGTCTACTTTTGATTTCACCCCGACAGCCCTTGATGCCTCGCTTGACTTTCGTTGGTCGAAAGGGTACATTCAACACTTGCTTTTGCAGTATAATAGGTGAAGTCTATCAAAAACCGGTCGCGGAACGTGCGCCGGGTTCTGATTGGGGTGCTCGATCTGATGGCAGTCACAAAAAAGAAGGCGGCGAGCGGTCAACGACCGAAAAAGAGCGGTGTCCCGGCCGGGGCGGCAGCGGGGCGGGCGTCCGCCAGAGGGAAGTCCGGGGAGGCGGAGTCCGGCTTTGTGTCCGGCGGCGGCGCCGAGCAGCATGACGAGGCCGCGGAGCTATCGCCGGAGGAACTCGAGTTCGACGCGGACGAGCTGGCGGTTTTGGGCCAGGACGTCGAGGTGTTGGATGTGGGGGACCATCTGGACGGTCTGGACGACGAGATCGGCGAGGAGGGCGCTTTTGACGAGCCGCTGGAGGGGGCTGCGGGCGGCGCTCTGGATTACGATGTGATGGACACCGACGAGTTCGCTCTGGGCTATGAGGGCGATCTGGCGTTGGATGCCGACCGGGTGGAGGCCAAGGCCAAGCGCGAGGAGCGCAGCGAGCGGATCAAGTCGTTGATCAAGCGGGCCGAGGCGCAAGGCGGGTACCTCACCTACGACGACATCAACGAGGCGTTGCCCAGCGCGATCATCAAGGATACGGATATCGAGTCGTATCTGGCGATCTTGCGGGGGATGGACATCGAGATCATCGACGCCTCGGAGGTGGAGCGGTTCCGCAGCGAGCACGAGCAGGAGGACCTGCGCGGCCGCGGCAGCCGCATGGACTTTTTTGACGATCCGATCCGGATGTATCTGCACCAGATGGGGCAGGTGCCGCTGCTGACCCGTGAGCAGGAGGTCGAGATCTGTAAGCGGATCGAGCTGGCGGAAAGCCGCGAGCGCGAGATGTTCAACCAGTTCGTCTTCACGCCGCGGCTCTATCTGGAGCTGATTGACCGTCTGGAGACCGGGACCGAGCGTTTCGACCGGGTGGTCACCGACAAGTTCGCCGACAGCCGTGACGCCTACATGGAGGGCATCGGCAAGATCAAGAAAGCCTTGCATCAGGCGCAGGCGAAGATCCAGAAGGCGTTTGAGGGCGTCCGCGCGGCCGGCCAGGACGGGGGCAAGCGCAAACGCGCCGTCAAGACGCTGGAGAAGGCGCGCCACGACCTGGTCGAGGTGTTTCAGAGCCTCAACTTCAAGCAGAAGATTCTTGAGAGCCTCTGTAGCGAGGCGGATGAGAAGATCTATCGCCCCTACCGCCACATGCTGAACGAGCAGGGTAAGCTGCAGAAACAGCGGCCGACCAAGAAGCGCGATCAGGCGCTCCAGGAGCTGGTCGTCCGGATCGCGGCTTTGGAGACGGAGTTCGGCATGGAGCCGGAGGAGTTCCTCGGTAAATTCGAGGAGCTGCGCGAGGTGCTGCGTTCCGGGCAGAAGGCCAGGACCGAGATGGTCGAGGCCAATCTGCGACTGGTGATCAGCATCGTCAAAAAATACATGAACCGCGGCCTTTCGTTCCTCGACCTGATTCAGGAGGGGAACACGGGTCTGATGAAGGCCGTTGAGAAGTTCGAGTATCGGCGTGGCTACAAGTTCAGCACGTATGCCACCTGGTGGATCCGGCAGGCCGCGACCCGCGCGATCGCGGATCAGGCCCGTACGATCCGCATCCCGGTTCATATGATCGAGACGATCAACAAGCTGCTTCGCGTGCAGAAGAAGCTGGTGCAGGAACTGGGGCGCGAACCGACGCCGGAAGAGGCCGCCGAAGAGATGGACATCCCGGTGGAGCGTGTCCGGGCCGTCTACCGCATGGCGCAGCAGCCGATTTCGCTGCAGAGCCCTGTGGGCGATGGCGACGACGCGCACTTCGGGGACTTCATCGAGGACAAGTCCGCAGAGAATCCTTCAGAGATGACGGCCTATAGCATGCTGAAGGAGCGTCTGCAGGAGGTGCTGACAACCCTGACCGACCGTGAGCGCCAGGTGCTGGACTACCGTTTCGGGCTGACCGACGGCTATTCCCGCACTTTGGAGGAGGTCGGCAAGCAGTTCAACGTGACGCGTGAGCGCATCCGCCAGATCGAGGCCAAGGCGTTGCGCAAGCTGCGTCACCCCACCCGACTGCGCAAGCTGGAGGGTTTCCTGGAAACGCGCTGACGCGGGTTTCGGCGCCGTCTGGCGCCGCCGCAGGCCCGCTCACCGCCGGTCGCGTGAGCTTGGGTTGACAGTGCGCCCCTCAGGCAGAGTCGGGAGGCAACACCGAAGAGAAGTGAACCAAAGGAGGTTCTTTTGATACCGTTAGCAAATTCGTGCATCTCATCCCTGCCCGCATGGGTCACACCCGCCGCCGTGAGCGGTGCGGTCGGCGTGGTCGTCGGCTTCCTGGTCGGCAAGATGTGCGGCAAGGGGGGCTGCGGCTGCATGGGCGGCGGCAGCGACGGCGACTGCGTCGAGATCTATGTCGGCAACCTGAGTTACGACATGACCGAGGCGCACATGCGCAAGGAGTTCGAGAAATACGGCGTGGTCAAATCCGCCCGGATCATCTCGAACCGCTTCAACCACAAGTCGAAGGGCTTCGGTTTCGTCGAGATGCCGAACCGTCCGGAGGCTGAGGCGGCCGTCAAGGCGCTCCACGATAAGGACATCCTCGGGCGCAAGCTTCGTGTCAACGAGGCGAAGAACAAATCGCGCGAGTAACCCCTAAGCGTCCCGGTGACGGGACGCTTTTTTCATCTGTCCCGTGAATACGAGTGAAAAGCCTTCCGCACGTACGATGCGGATCGGGATCACGCCCGCCGACACGGCAGGGGCGGGCGAGGCTGTGCCCAGCCGCGTGCCTCGCGCAGGCGGGCGCACGTGGCGGACGCAGCACGTGCAGCGGGACACGCCTTTCTACAAGCTGCTGGAGAGCGTGTACGACGCGGTTGTCATCACGGCGCGTTCCGGCGAGATTCTGGAGTGTAACGAACGCGCGGCCGAGTTTTTCCTGACGCCCTCCCGTAATCTGGTGGGCGTGCCGGTGGTGAGCCTGATCTCGGGTGCGACCGGCGCGCTGCTGGAGACGATCAACAAGAACTTGGAGAGCCGGAAGTTCACGCTGGTGGAGGCGCGCTGTAAACGCGCCGACGGCACGTCGTTCGCGGCGGAGATCGCGGTCAACAAAGTGGATCTGGACGCGCGCGGCCAGCTTTGTTTTTTCGTGCGTGACATCACGGTGCGGCAGCAGGCGCAGAGCGCGCTGGAGGACGCGGTGGAGCGGCTGCAGGCGCATGACCGCGCCCGCATGGAGTTTGTCTCGAATGTCTCGCACGAGCTGCGCACGCCGCTGACGTCGATGATCTATGCGGTGAGCAACATGCTGCGGGGCGTGGTCGGCCCGATGCCCGAGAAGGCGCTCCACTACCTTGAGCGGCTGCAGTCCGACAGTCAGCGCCTGCTGGCCACGGTGAACGATATCCTCGACCTGCGCCAGATCGAGACCCGCACGCTGGTGCTGACGAAGAAGGTGGTCCCGCTCGGCCCCGTGATCCGTGAGGGCGTCGAGACGCTGCAGGTTCAGGCGGACGCGAAGCGGATCGAGATCCGGTTTGACTTTTCCGAGCGTGAGCTGTTCTGCTGGTGTGACGCGCAGAAGGTCGAGCGCGTGGTGCTGAACATCGTGGGTAACGCCGTCAAGTTCACGCCGGCGGGAGGCGTGATTACGGTCTCGCTCGGCCAGCATTCCGACAAGCCGAAGATGGCCCTGTTCACGGTCTGCGACACCGGTTCCGGCATCCCTGCCGAGGTTCTGCCGAAGGTCTCGCAACGCTATTTCCGGGTGGGCGACCATGTGAGCGGCACCGGGCTGGGGCTGGCTATTTCGCGCGAGATCGTCGAGCTGCATGGCGGCGAGATGGCCTTCGCGAGCCCGGTTCCGGGGCAGTCGTGCGGAACGGCGGTGTTCGTTTCGCTGCCGCTGGCGCCCAAACCGGCGGTCGTGGCCTGCTCCGAGGATGCGGAGACGGCGGAGCTGCTGAGGACGCGCATCGTCGCGCACGGTTACGGTCTGCATTTCACGCCGCACGCGCGCGAGGCGCTCGAGGCCTGTTTCGCGAAGCCGCCGGCCGTGCTGGTGCTGGACGGCCGCGTCAGCGATCTCGACGTGCGTGATGTGGTGCTGCACATTCGCGAGGAGGCCCGCACCAAGCGCCTGCCGGTGATCGTGCTGGGGCTTCGCAAACTGGAGCGGTCGGAGGTGGAGCTGTATCGCCATTTCGGGATCTTTTATGTGATCTTGCCGTGGCGCGCGGAGGAGATCGCGCGCACGCTGGCGATGGCGGTGCTGGGGAAACTGCGTTAAGCGGGGGGGCGGCTGATGGGGCTGGGATCGAGAGGGGTTGACCGGGGGGCCGACGCGCTGCTGGTCGGTTTGTACCTGGCGGTCGTGGGCGTGGTGCTGGTGGCGGTCTTCTGCCGGTATGTGCTCAACCGCTCGCTGGCGTGGAGCGACGAGCTGGTCCGGTACGCGTTCGTGTGGTTCACGCTGCTGGGCGGTGCGGTGGCCGTTCGCGAGCGGGCGAACATCCGTGTCGAGTTGCTGGTGGGCCGGCTGCCGCCGCGGGCCCGGCGCGTGCTGGAGGCCCTCGTGCTGGCTGGCGTCTGCCTGTTTCTCGCCGCCTGCGTCGGGCTGGGGGTCGCATGGGTGGTGACGACTCGGGGCGCGGTGACGCCGGCGTTGCAATGGCCGCTGAACCTGCTGTTTTATGCGTCGTTGCCGTGCGCGTCGGCCTTGGCCCTGTTCTATGCGCTACGGCGCTTTGCGCGCGGAGAGTTCGCGGAGAGTGAGCTGGCGGAGGACGGTGAGGAGAACGCGGAGTCCGGAGGCGGCCTATGGGAGTCCTGATCGGCCTCATGCTGGTGTTGCTGGCGCTGGGCATGCCGGTGGCATACGCGCTCGGGGTGAGTTCGCTGGTGTACGTGGTGGCCTGCACCGACCTGTCGCCGCTGGTGGTGGCGCAACGGATCTGCGTGGGTGCCGACTCGCTGGTGCTGTTGGCGCTGCCCTTCTTCCTGCTGGCCGGGGAGATCATGAACGCGGCCGGCATCACGCGCCGCCTGACGCGCCTGGCGCTGGCGCTGATCGGTCCGCCGCGCGGAGGGCTCTCGTATGTGGTCGTGGCCGTGAATATGCTGGTGGCGATGGTCTCGGGCGCGGCGGTGGCGAGCGCGGCGGCGGTGGGCTCCACAATGGTGCCGATGATGACGCGTAAAGGGTATCCCAAGGGCTATGCGGCCGCCCTGAACGCGGCCGCGGCGACGATGGGCCCGATCATCCCGCCGAGCGTGGGTTTCATCATCTACGCCTCGGTCTCGGGCGCGTCGGTGGGCAAGCTGTTCCTGGCGGGCACTTTGCCCGGCGTCCTGCTGGCGGCGGGGACGCTGGCGGTCTGTGTGTGGGCGGCCTATCGCCGCGGGTATCCGGGGGGCGAGCCGCATAGCCGCCGTGAGCTGTGGGAGAGCCTGCGCGGGGCGGCGCCCGCCTTGCTGATGCCGGTCATCATCCTGGGCGGGATCTTCGGCGGGCTTGTGACGCCGACCGAGGCGGGCGCGCTGGCGGTGGCGTACGGCCTGTTCGCGGGCTTCGTGGTTTACCGTTCGCTGCGGTGGGCCGATCTGCCGCGGCTCCTGCTGGTCACGGCGCGGCGGACGGCCTCGATCATGCTGATCATCGCCTGCGCCTCGTGCTTCGGGTTTCTGCTGACGCGCGAGGTGGACGCGGCCGGACTGATCGGCGGCCTTCAGGCGGTCACGCGCAGCCGGGCTCTGCTGCTGCTGGTGCTGCTTGTGGTCGTCCTCGTCCTGGGTACGGTCATGGAGGGCGGCAGCATCATGATCATCCTCACGCCGCTGCTGCTGCCGGTGTTGCGCGCGTATCAGGTCGACCTGGTTCATTTCGGCGTCGTTTTCCAACTGGCCATCATGATCGGCCTGCTCACGCCGCCGGTAGGCATGCTGCTGTTTGTGATCTCGGGTATCAGCGGGGTTCCGGTGCGGGTGATCGTACGTAACCTGGGGCCGTTCTACCTCATGCTCGGCCTGTTGCTGCTGCTGGTCACGTATGTGCCGGGCCTGTCGCTGTGGCTGGCCGAGGTGTCGGCCGGGAGGATGCGATGACCGGGGACGTTTTTTTGTTGGGGCGGAGGCTCGCGCCGGTTGTTCTGGCCACGGCGCTGCTGGCGGCGGGGTGTGGTGACGGGCGGGCGCGCCCCAAGGTCGTGCGGATCGCCTATAACCCCGGCCCGTCGGAGCTGCTGCACCGGGCGGCCGAACGGCTGGCGAAGCAGGTGGCGGAGCGCTCCGGCGGCAGGCTGCAGGTCCGGCTGTATCCCAGCGGTCAGCTCGGCAACGAGCGCGAGCTGAGCGAGGGGCTCCGGCTCGGGTGCGTCGATATCATCGTGACGGGGCAGGCGGTGGTGGGCTGGTACGCGCCGGAGTTCGGCGCGCTGGAGGCGCCCTTCGTCTTCCGCGACGCCGCGCATATCGGACGTGTCTGGGACAGCCCGATCGGCGACGAGCTGCGTGCGACGATGCGCGCGCGGGCGGGCATCAGGCTGCTGCGGCCGTGGCTGCGCGGGCCGCGGTACCTGACGACCACCTCGCGGAAGGTGAGCGCGCCTGAGGACCTGAAGGGGCTCAAGCTGCGGGTGCCCGAGCTGGAGGTCTACATCCGGGCTTGGCAGACATTTGGCGCGAACACGACGCCGATCCCGTTTACGGACATGTTCATGGCGCTGAAGCTGGGTGTCGTGGACGGGCAGGAGAACCCCTTGGCGACGATCCACGCGAACCATCTGGACGAGGTGCAGCGCTATATCATGGAGACGCGCCACCTGATCGGGTTCTACCTCCCGTCGGTGGGCGACCATCTGGAGCGGCGCTTTAGCCCGGAGGAGCGCGCGCTGCTCCTGCAGGCGCTGGAGGAGGCGACCGTGTGGCATAACGCGGAGGTGGAGCGGGCGGAGGCGGAGTACCGGCGCGACCTGGAGCGCGCGGGGGTGGAGTTCGTGCCGCTGGATACGGCGCCCTTCCGGCGGCTGGCCCGCGACCGGCTTCCCGGCCAGTTCGAGGGCGTCTGGAAGCCGGGGCTCTATGCCGCCGTCAGCGAGATGGGGGAGGCGCCATGAGGCAGGGAGGCAAGCGGCCTGAGGCCCGGCCGGTGACGGTCGGCTTTATCAGCCTCGGGTGTGCGAAGAACCGGGTCGACGCGCAGGTGATGGCGGGTTTCCTGAAGGCCGGGCTGATCGCCCTCGCGCCCTCGCCGGAGGAGGCCGACATCCTCCTCGTCAACACCTGCTCGTTTATCGCCGCCGCGCGCGAGGAGGCGGCTGAGGCGATTCTGCGGGCGTGCGCGCACAAGCGGGCGGGCGGCTGCCGTGCGGTGGTGGTCGCGGGATGCCTGGTCCAGCGGTACCGCACGCGTCTGGAGCAGACCTTCCCGGAGGTGGACGCCTTTCTCGGTATCGATGAGCTGGAGCGCGTCGGGGAGGTCGTGACGCGCGTGGCGCGCGGGGAACGCTGCGGGGTGCTCGTGTCCGGCAGGGTGGCCAAGAAAGTGTACAGCCCGCCCTACCCGACGCTGCTCTTCACGGGTGGCCCGTTCGCCTACCTCAAGATCGCGGACGGCTGCGACCACCGCTGCGCCTATTGTGCGATCCCTGCGATCCGCGGGCGCTTCCGCTCCCGGACGCCGGATGAGATCGTGCGTGAGGCGGAGGCCATGGTGCGCGCGGGCGTCCGCGAGCTGAACCTGGTCTCGCAGGACTCGCTGCTCTACGGGGCCGACCTGGGCAAGCGGACGCATATCGTCGGCCTCTTGCGCCGCCTCGACGCGCTGGAGGGTGATTTCTGGCTGAGGCTGCTCTATGGCTATCCGGCCGGCGTGACCGAGGCTGTGCTGGAGCTGCTGAACACGGCGCGCCACCTCTGCCGCTACCTCGATGTGCCGATCCAGCACAGTCATCCGGACCTCCTGCGCGCCATGAACCGCGCGCCGGCCGTCGCGGCGACGGAGGGGCTGGCGGCCCGCCTGCGGCAGGCCGTGCCGGGGATCGTGCTGCGCACCACGTGTCTGGTGGGTTTCCCCGGCGAGACCGAGGCGCATTTCGAGCACCTGCTGGCGACGGTCGCGGAGTCGCGTTTCGACCACCTCGGCGTCTTTGCCTATTCGCCGGAGGAGGGCACGGCCGCGTTCGGCCTGCCCGCGCCCGCTCCTGAGGTGGTGGAGAGCCGCTGCCAACGGCTGATGGCTCTTCAGAAGCGGCTGGCACGCGAGCGGGCCGCAGCCCTTAAGGGGCAGGTCGATACCGCGCTGCTGATCCGGCGCGACGCGGACGGTGTCTGGTCGGCGCGGTTGCCGCGGCAGGCGCCGGAGGTTGACGGCGAGACCCGTGTGCGCGGTGTTCCTGAGACGGCGCGCGCGGGCGATTTCGTGCGCGTCGAGGTGACGGGGGCGCGCGGGTTTGACCTGACGGCGCGGGCGGCCGCAGAGGCGGGGACGGCAACGAGGCGGAAAGGGGGGCGGCGGACGTGATCCTACGTGCGATGAATGTGGTGGTGGAGGAGGGCGAGGTCGCGGCCTATGTGCGGCAGGCGCTGGGAGGGGTGAGCCAGCTCAAGGAGGTGACGGTCGGGCTGGGCGACGGCACCGTGACGATCGGGGGGGCGTTTCAGGCAGGTCTGGCGATCCCGTTCGAGAGCGTCTGGTCGGCCGAATGCCTCGACAGCGGGCGTCGGGTGGGGGTGCGCCTGGTGAGCGTTTCGGTCCGTTTCTTCGGCCTCAGCTCCGCCAACCTGAGCGCGCAGGTCATGGCGGCGGTGGCGCAGAAGTTCGAGGGCGTGCCCGGCGTGTCGTTGGACGGCGAGCGGATCTTGCTTGACCCCCAGGTGCTGCTGGCCTCGCGGGGCGTGCGACTCGAGGGGGCGGTCAGGCGGATCGCCGTGCGTCCCGGGCGTGTGGAGGTGGAAGTCTAACGCGGGCGAAGCCAGCAACCCAAAGTGGATGACTGGAAAACTGGAATGCTGGAATGGTGGAATGAAGGGGGTTGAGACCGAAGCCGCCGAAGTGATCTTCCAACATTCCAGTATTCCACCATTCCCAAACAACTATTTTATCAGTGTTTTTCGTTCGTAAGGCACTAAGGGAGGGGGGGATGGACTGGAAACGGTGGTCGGTGTTCGGATGGCTGTGGTGGGTCGGCGCGTTTGCGAACGCGGCCGGGGGGCGGCTCGTGTGCGAGGTCGGCCCGGGGCGGACGGCGCGGGTCGAGCCTATGGGCGACTATGCCGTGGTGGCCAGCGCGGCGACCGTGGCGGCGCCCGGCTGGGGCGAGGTGGTCCAGGCGCTGCACAAGAAGTACGACGCCTGTGTGGTGACCTATCCGGAGGGGCGCCTGGAGGAGGCTTTGCCAGAGTTACGCGCGCGGATGCCGGCCTATGTGTGTTTTGTCGGGCCGGCCGAGGCGTGCGGCCGGTCGTTCGTCGTGGGTGCGCATCGCCTGATGCGGCGGCTCGACGAGGATCCCTACGGGGACGCGCTCTGGGGCATCGTGACCGGCTATGCCGTGGAGGACGCGCTGCGGCTGGCCCGGCTCCGTGAGCCGCTGACCGTACGGCGGGGTGCGACGAGCATGGGCCCGGGCCTGCTCGGTCGCCTGACGGCGGGGTTCGCCTCCAACGAGGACCGCGTCACCGATTTTTGGGTCAAGGAGGAGGGCGGTACGGGCGTGTCCTACAGGGCGGTCGCGCCGGACGCGGCGCGCGCTTGGGCTGCGGCGCTGCAGGAACGGCCGGTAGAGGTCCTCTACACGAGCGGTCATGCCACCGAGCGCGACTGGCAGATCGCCTATAATAAGCCGGGCGGCGCCCTGCGCCACGAGGCGGGCGGCCTCTACGCCCTGAGCCAGGACGGCACGCGGCATCCGTTCGCCTCGACGGGCACGAAAGTCTATCTGCCGGTCGGTAACTGCCTGATCGGCCATATCGACCGCCGTGACTGCATGGCCACGGCGTGGCTGCACTCAGGCGGCGTGGCGCAGATGCTCGGGTATACGGTGGTGACCTTTTACGGCTACATGGGCTGGGGGACCGGCTTGCTGTTCGACGACGGGCGCCTCTCGCTTTCGGAGGCCTTCTTCCTGAACAACCAGGCGTTGCTCCACCGGCTGGCCACGGCCTACCCCGGCGTGCTGGACGAGATGCCCGGCTCGTATGAGGCGCGCGATATCGCGGCGCTGCGGGCTGGCCCCGTCAGGGGAGACCGTGACGCCTTGGGCCTGTTGTGGGACCGCGACACGGTGGCGTTCTACGGCGACCCCGCCTGGGTCGCCTCCTACCCCTGCTCCGATCCCGCGTTCGGCTATCGGCTGGAAGAGGACGGGGACGTCTGGACGCTGCGGGTCTCGGTCTTGCGTCAGGGCGGCACGCGTGATCCGAAATGGGGTTCGCGCCCGTTTCTCGCGCTGTTCCCGGAGCGTGTGGCGGAGATCCGCGAGGTGCGGTGCGACCGGCCGCTTCTGCCGGTGGTGACGGACCGCTTCGTGCTCGTTCCGTCCGAGGGGGCTGAGGCCGCCGGTGACCGAGTGACGGTCACGTTCCGGGCGCGGGCGGTCGCGCGGGCGCGGCCTCGACCTTAGGCGGCCGCTTAAGCCTTGTGCCGGTAGATGATACGGCCCTTGGTCAGGTCGTAGGGCGAGATCTCGATGGTCACCTTGTCGCCCGCCGCGATCTTGATGAAGAACTTGCGCATCTTGCCGGAGATGTGCGCGAGCACCTCGTGCCCGTTCTCCAACTTCACCCGATACATGGTCGCGGGAAGGACTTTGACTACGGTACCGATCACTTCAATGGCATCATCACTCGGCATAGGGCTCCCGTCTGGTGTTGACTTGAAAACTGCGGATACTGTAACACGCGCCCCCCGGATAGGCAAGCGTGCGATAACCTCCGTGACGGCTTCCGGCCGTAGGCGGGCCAGGGTGGGCGGGTGCGCGAAATCAGGAGGTGGGGACGAGTTCGATCCCGAACAGCGAGGCGACCTCATCCTCGTGCAACGTATCCGCACCCTCGGGCGGATGTTGTGCGGCGCGCCTGAGCAGCAGCTCATGCGCGGCGCCGCGCAGTTCGAGCAGCTTGATCGGCGTACGGTCGAATTCCGCTGTGGCCGCCAGCAGGGTCGCGGCGCGATAGAGGCAGAACGGCGACTGGCAGTGGGAACAGGAGAAGGCGAGGTCGGCCCAGTCGGGAAGCAGGCCCTCCGGCTGCCCGAACAGCTCGGAGAGCACGTCGTCGGGCAGCTCATCCGACGTGAAGAGCTGGTCGCCGCACCGCTCGCTGAGACGGTCCAGGGCGAGCCAGCGACTGGCGGGGAGGAGCTTGACATCGACATTCACGAGGGCGGTGCCGCCCGCACGGTTGGTGAACGCCCCCTGCAGGTGCCCGCGCCGTACATGCAGCGACTGCAGGCGGCCGCCAGCCAGCAGCTTCTCGCCGAACGCCAGCTCTGAGGCGCGCTTCGGCTGGCAGAGGCGCCGGATGTTGGCAAGCCAGGCCCGCCCCCACAGGGTTGACTCCGGAGCGTCCCAGGCGGCGGAAGGTGCCGGCGCGCGCTCGGCGGCCCGCTCGCTTGCGAAATCGAACAAGTCCAGTTGCATCGGCCTATGATAGCAGGAGCGTTCCGGGTCGCCTATCCTGGAGTGACGCTACGGAAAGGCGGTCGCATTGACAGGGCGTCCTGAGTCTGTTAAGGTCCGCCGATGAAATTTCCCTCGCCCTCGCTCTAGCCTATGAAACACGCTCTCGAACTGTGCCTGTCCCCTGGCGGGCGTTTCTACCTCGTTGCGTCTGACGCGCCGGACGCCCCGCTCACCGAAGCCGCCGTCGCCCGCCTGCGCAAAGCTTTCGAGGGTTCGGCCGCCGAGGGTTTTCTCGCTCTGGCCGCCTGCAACGAGCCGCTCTGCGACTCGCTCGCGTTCGGCCGCGCGTTTGCGCGGCGCTACCTGACCGCGCTCTGTCACGCGCCTCGCGAGGAGGGCGCCGGTTTGCCTGAGGTTCCCTTTCCCGCAGCGGAGTGGGCGGACTGGCTGGAGAGCGCGCCCCCGTTTCGCGGTTCTGAGACCTTCGACGCCGCCTGCGCCTCCGCGCTCTGGGGCGCGCTTGACGCGGCCGCGCGGCAGCGGGCCGAGGCGGGGCTCGACGCCTTCCTGCAGGCGATCAGTCCCGTCTGGCGCGCGGTCGGCCGCGTCACCTTCCATCTGGCTGAGAACAAGAAGAACCCGGATCGCCCTTTCGCCTTTATGGTGACCTACGCCAGTCGGGTCTCGGACATCGGGCGCGTGCAGCACCTGCCGCTCAAGCGCGCGCTGAACGACTATGCCGGCGCGAAGAACCGCGAGGCCCTGCTGCGCCTGCTCGACCCCATCCAGCGGGCGGTCGAGCGAAGCGCGTTCGTCAAGGAGCTGTACGAGACGGGGCGTATCTACCAGCCGCTCGCGTGGGGCGCGCGCGACGCCTATCGCCTGCTGCGCGACATCCCGGCGCTGGAGTCCTGCGGGGTGATCGTCCGCGTGCCTGACTGGTGGACTCCGCGCAAGCCGCCGCGGCCGACGGTCAGCGTGCAGTTGGGCGACCGCGCGCCCTCGCGCCTGGGCGCGGCCGCGCTGCTGGATTTCAGCCTCTCGGTCACGCTGGGCGAGGAGAGGCTCTCCGCCGACGAGATCCGGGAGCTGCTCAACGCGGAGGACGGGCTGGTCTCGCTCCGGGGCAAATGGGTGGAGGTCAACCGCGAGCAGCTCAGCGAGGTGCTCGAGCACTGGCGAAAGATCGAGAAGGCGGTGGCGCGTGACGGCGTTTCCTTCGCCGAGGCGATGCGCCTGCTTTCCGGCGTGGCGCTCGGCGGGGGTGAGGCCGCGCGCGCCGCCGAGCGTGTCAGCGCCTGGACAGGGGTACGTCCCGGGCGCTGGTTCGACGAGACGCTCGCGCGCCTGCGGCAGCCGGAGGCGGTCTCAGGCGCGCTGCCCTGCGCCGAAGACCTGCGCGCCACCTTGCGTCCCTATCAGGCGACCGGCGTGCGCTGGCTGCACTTCCTGGCCTCGCTGGGCCTGGGCGGTTGCCTCGCCGACGACATGGGCCTCGGTAAGACCGTCCAGACGCTGGCGCTGCTGCTCTGGCTCAAGCGTGACGCGCTCGCGCTCGCGCCCTCGCTGCTGGTGGCCCCCGCCTCGCTGCTGGCGAACTGGCGCGACGAGGCCCGGCGTTTCGCGCCTTCCTTACGCGTGCTCATCGTCCACCCGTCCGGCAACGCCGACCCGCTCTTCCTTAAGCGCTGTGAGGCCGGACCTGACGCGGCGCTCGCTAAGACCGACCTGGTGGTCACCACCTACGGCATGGCCGCGCGCACGGCGTGGCTGGAGGACGCCGCCTGGCGGCTGGTGATCCTCGATGAGGCCCAGGCCATCAAGAACGCCGGGACGCGTCAGGCGCGGGCCGTGAAGCAGTTCAAGGCCGAGGCGCGCCTCGCCCTCACCGGCACACCGGTCGAGAACCGCGCCGGCGACCTCTGGTCGCTCTTCGACTTCATCAACCCCGGGCTGCTCGGCGGGGCCAAGAGTTTTGAGACCTTCATCCGCGCGCGCCAGGAGCTGCCCGACGCTTACGCGCCCGTGCGTCGCCTCACACGGCCCTATATCCTGCGGCGGCTCAAGACCGACCGCACGGTCATCGCCGACCTGCCGGACAAGACGGTGGTGCCCGCCTACTGCGGGCTCACCCCCGCGCAGGCTGCGCTCTACGCGCAGCAGGTGCGCCAGCTCAAGAAGGATCTGGAGGACGGCGTGGCCGGCGACCCCATGAAGCGCCGGGCCCTGATCCTCACCGCGCTCATGCGCTTCAAGCAGATCTGCAACCATCCCGCGCAGGCCCTGGCCGACGGCGACTACGCCGAGAGCCGCAGCGGCAAGTTCGCGCGCCTGCGCGAGCTGTGCGACGAGCTGGCCGAACGCCAGGACAAGGCGCTGGTCTTCACCCAGTACCGCGAGCTGACCGAGCCGCTGGCGGCGTTCCTGGCGGGCGTCTTCCGACGCCCCGGCCTGGTGCTGCACGGAGGCACGCCCGTCGCCCGCCGCCGCGACCTCGTGGAGGCTTTCCAGCGCGACGACGGCCCGCCCTTCTTCGTGCTCTCGCTCAAGGCTGGCGGCACGGGGCTGAACCTGACGCAGGCCTCGCATGTGATCCATTTCGACCGCTGGTGGAACCCCGCAGTGGAGAACCAGGCCACGGACCGCGCCTTCCGCATCGGCCAGAGGAAGAACGTGCTGGTCCATACCTTCATCTGCCGCGGCACGGTGGAGGACAAGATCGACGCGCTGCTGGAGGAGAAGCGCGCGCTGGCAGACGAGCTGCTGCAGGGCGGCGGCGAGACCCTGCTGACTGAAATGAAGGACGACGACCTGCTGCGCTTCGTGGCGCTGGATCTTCACGCCGCGGCGGATTGAGCCGCCCCGCAACCTGAAGCGCGCCTTTCGTTTTGCACGTCATCGCCAGCCGGCCACAACCAGCCGTATCCCCTTGGGCGCATCCCGTTTCGGTGCTTGACCCGAATTCTAAGCGAATCAGGGAATCGGCGTCCAAAAGATCTCTGTTGGCGGTCAGGGTTATCTCTCGGGGTCGGGTTCCTTCTGTCCGGCTGCTTCTTCTTTGCCAACGCTCGAGTCAGTGAAACGGGGTTGCGCCCGCGTGATCGGGCCGGGCGAGCACCCCTGCGGGCAGGCGCCCTGCGCGCGACAAAGACAACCATTTCTATAGATTCAGATTGCTTTATTCCGCCGGATCTGTTACCCTCTCCGCCGAGGTGAAAAAATAAAGCTCTGCACACACAGTTGATTGGGGTGGCGCTTGTGATGGCCGGTCAGGTGCTGGCCGGAGACGCAGAGGTGCGCCGGGGAGCCTTGGCGTTACAGTTTGACGACGGCTGGTCGTCCTGGCGCACGCTGGTCGCGCCGCAGCTCGCGCGGGTGGGCGGCCGGGCCACCGGCTTCGTCAACAACCAGTATGTGGCGAACGGACGGATCACCCTTGAGGATTTGCGGGCGCTTCAGGACGGCTACGGCTGGGAGATCGGCACGCACACCTACAATCACCACCATGCGGTACGGTTCGTTCAGCAGCACGGCTTGGAGGTCTGGTGCGCGGAACAGCTTGAGCGCTCGGTGGCGGAGCTGCGGGGCGCGGGTCTGAAGGTCGGACAGCTCGTCTTCCCCTTCAACGCCTATTCGCCCGAGATCGCGCGTGCGGCCCTGGGGCGCGGGGTCGGTTCCTACCGCCGGGCGGACACCCTGGCGCTGGCGGCAGGCCGCCGTGAGGACGGCTCCCTGCCGGGCACGTCGATCGACCTCTCGCGCCATCTGCCGCTGGCCACGCTGAAACAGTGGGTGGACCTGGCGCACGAGCGCGACCAGGTGCTGTTCCTGTACGGCCACCGGGTGCTGCCTGACGAGGCGTTCGTCACGGGGCGCGTGGTGCGGGTCACCGCGCGCGAGCTGGTGGCGGAGGGCCTTCCCGCCGTGCCTGCGGGAGAGGATACGGTCCTGGTTCCCGACCTCGCCCGGCGCGGCGCCTCGGTTCAGCTAGGCGCGGAGGTGCGTTTTGACGGTCAGACGCTCCGTGTGCCGGAGGGCGCCCCGGACCTCACCCGTCTGACCGCGCCCGGCGCGACCTTCCTGATCGGCCCGGCCTACGGCACGCGGCTTTCGGACTTTGTCGCGCTGGTCGATTACGCGGCCGCCAGACTGAATTTCTACACGGTCTCGGAAATCGTCGAGGGACGGCACAGGGCGGGCCGACCGCCCGTCCCGGAGAGGGGGGCGCCATGAAAAGCAGGACGAAACGTGTACGGTGGCTTTCGGCCCTTATCCTGTCGCTCGGCGTGGAGGCTGGAGCGGCTTCCGGGACGGTGGCCATACGCGGCTTGCGGCGTGAGGCCGGAGGACGTGTGCGGCTGGAACTCGAGCCGCAGGCCGAAGAGGGCGCGTTTGTCGACGTCTTCTCGACCGACAGTCTCGCATCACCGAGCTGGCGGTTGCGCGGCGCCTACCTGAAGCCGGAGGGCACACGGCCGCTGGTCTGGGAGGACGCTCCCGAGGCGGCCGGCGCCGCGTCGGCCCGGTTCTACAGGGCCGGCCGCGCCGACCTGGACGCCAACGAGAACGGGATACCGGATCTGCGCGAGGCCCTCACGCATATCCACGACCTCCCTGAGGTGTCGCGCGCGCGCTGGGCGCGGGCCGGGCTTGCGGGCGCGCCGCCCCAGTACGCGACCGTGCTGGACGTGCGCAATTTCGGGGCGAAAGGCAACGGGACGGCGGATGACACGGCGGCCGTGAACGCGGCCATCAGCCAGGCTCCGGCCCGCAGCGTGGTCTACCTGCCCGCCGGGACCTACCGCCTGACCCAGCCGCTGTACCTCAAATCCGACCTGATCTTACGCGGTGACGGGCCGTCGCTGACGAGCCTGTCCTTCGAGGGCGCAGGCACGGCGGGCCGCTGCATCGGTATCGTGCGGTGGGACAGCAATCAGACCGCGGCGTACACGAGCGTGACCGGCGGGATGGCGTACGGCTCGTCCGAGGTGGCCGTGGCGAGCGTGGCCGGCCTGACCGCGGGCGACATCGTCGAGCTGGAGGAGGACAACGATCCGGCCTGGGGCTTGAACGAGTCCTGGCAGGCGCGCCTTGCGGGCCAGCTCAACCGGATCCGTGCGGTCGATCCGGCCGCGAGGCGCCTGGCCCTCGACCGGCCGCTGCGGCACGCCTTCACGCGCGCGCGCAACCCGCGCCTGCGCAAGCTCTCGACCGTCTCGAACGTCGGCGTCGAGAAGCTGTTTATCCGGCGGAAGGATGCGGTGAGCGGCTACACGATCGAGCTGAAATATGCGGCGCGCTGCTGGATCAGGCAGGTCGAGAGCACCATGACCTACAAGGCGCACGTCTGGATGGAGCGCGCCTTTGAGTGCGAGGTGCGAGAGAGCTACTTCCATGACGCGTTTGTGTTCGGCGGCGACGGGCAGGGCTATGGCGTCGCATGCGGCAAGCGCACGGGAGACTGCCTGGTCGAGGACAACGTGTTCCGGCACCTGCGCCACGCCATGATCGTCGGCATCGGCGCCAACGGCAACGTGTACGGTTACAACTACTCCACGCAGCGCGCGATCGACCCGGTTCACGGCACGCCGCAGGCGGATGTGTCCGTACATGGCAACTATGTGTTCATGAACCTGTTTGAGGGCAACATTTTCGAGGACGCTGACGTGCCGGACTGGTACTGGCCGGCCGGGCCGGGCAACACCCTCTTCCGTAACCGGATCAGCAACGCCGGGACGGCGGTGGACGTGGGGTCGAACAGGCAGAACTTCCTCGGGAACGTGCTGACCTTCGGAACGATCAAGACTGCCGGGGGGCTGTCGGGGGTCGTGGACTACGGCAACGTGAAGCAAGGCGACGCGGCACGGGTGGAATGGCCGGGGTGCCCCTGCCGCAATCTCCCCGACTCGCTCTACCGCTGCGTGCCGCCCGCCTTCATCCGGGCGGTGAGCGCCGTGGCCTGGCCGCCCCTCGGCCCGGGCGCGCGGCTCGACGCGCCCACGCCCGCCAGCCTGCGGTACGCGGCGGCGGCCTACGTGCCCTAGCGCTGGGGCTGGGGCTGCTGAAGCCGCGCGCCGCCACCGGCCCGCCCGGCGTCCGGGGGGAACAGGTGGTCGAGCAGGCGGCGTGCGACGGCCTCGCCCTCGGGCGGCGAGATCGCCAGGTCGGGCGAGACCTCGATGACGGACAGACGGCGCGTGGCGCGGTCGATCAGGAAGTCGACCCCCACGAGCGGCAGCGAGAGGCCTGCGGCGATGCGCCGGGCGAGCCTCAGCGCGCGGGCCGGGACGGCGTCGGTGACGACCTCGACGGTGCCGCCGGTGTGGTAGTTGTGGGTCAGCCGCACGCGGACGCGCTCGCCGCAGGCGGGAACGTCCTCGGGCGAGCGCCCCAGCTCCGCCAGATTGCGGCGCGTCTCGGCGTTCCAGGGGATCTGGTTGCTCGGGTCGGTGCGGCGCCGTTCGGCGTTGCGGAGGGCCACGAGCTGCCGGATCGGCCGCACGCCGTCGCCGGTGACGGTGGCGGGATGGCGGCGGATGGCGGCGGCCAGCTCGCCGCCCACCAGGATCACGCGCAGGTCGTCCCCGGGCACGGTCTCCTCCAGCAGCACGTCCGGCTCGTAACGCCGCGCGAAACGCACCGCCGCGCGCAGCTCTTCGGGCGTGCGGACGCCCATCGAGACGCCGCGCGCCCCCCACTGCATGCAGGGCTTGACCACGACCGGCGCGTGCCGCCGCAGGAAGTCGAGGGCGGCGGCGGGCGCCTGGTCGTCGAAGGCGAGCTGCGCCGGCACAGGGACGCGCTGACGGGCCAGCCACGTGTGGCAGGCGCGCTTGTTGTTGACGAGGTGGTAGGTGGCCGCGCCGACACGGTCGGTGAGCGCGTTGAAGCAGCGCACGGTGACGCCGCCGCGGCTGAGGTCGAAGATCGGCAGGTCAGGGTCGGGGTTGACGAGCGCCACGCGGATGCCGCGGCGCCGCGCCTCGTCCGTGAGGGTGGTGGTGTAAGGGGTCAGTCTGACTGTCTCGCGTTTCACAGGGCACTATGTTTAGCAGAAAGCGGGTGCGGTTGCACGAGCAAAGGGGGCTCGGCGGCGCCGGCCGATAAATCGACGCAAGGCGGGTGAACCGACCCCTCGCGACGGGCGTTCAATCGGGCATGCAACAAAAACAGACCGTTTTATGGGTGCTCGGGGTCAGCCTCTGTGCGGGCGCGGCGGGTGCGGCGGAGGTGACCAACCTCCCTCCGGTGGTGGTGACCGCGTCGCGCGTGGCGGAGCCGGTCAACCGGGCGGCCGCGTCGGTCGGACGCCAGTCGGCGCAGGAGCTGTTCGAGAGCCAGGCGCGTAACCTGCCCGGGGCGTTGGAGTCGACGACCGGGGTGATGGTGCAGAAGACCTCCCCAGGCCAGGGCTCGCCGTACATCCGCGGCTTCACCGGGTTCCGCACCCTGATGCTGGTGGATGGGATCAGGCTCAACACGCCCGCGTTCCGCGAGGGCGCGAACCAGTACTGGAACACGGTGGACAGCTACTCGCTCGACTCTTTGGAGCTGGCGAAGGGGCCGGGGTCGGTGCTCTACGGGTCGGACGCGGTCGGGGGCGCGGTACAGGCCTTCACCCGGCTGCCGGAATACGCGCCCGAGGGCGGCGGCGACGTGTGGGGCGGCCGCCTGGCGGCGCGCGCGTCCTCAGCCGAGCGCTCGGTGACCGGACGGGCCGAGGCGGAGTACGGCACGGAGGCGTGGGCCGGCCTGTTCGGCGTCACCCGTAAGCATTTCGGCGACCTTGAGGGCGGCAAGCACGTGGGGCGTCAGCGCAAGACGGGGTATGACGAGATCGACCTGGACGTCAAGCTGCGTGTGGCGCTGAAGGGGGACCGCGAGCTGATCTTCGCGCACATGAGCGTCGATCAGGACGATGTCTGGCGCACCCACCGGACGCCCTACGGCATCTCCTGGCAGGGCACGGCGGTCGGCACGGAGCCGCGGCATGTGTTCGACCAGGACCGTTCGCTCACCTATCTGCGGTACATCGACCGCGAGCCGGTGGCGCTGTATGACGAGCTGCAGGCGACGGTCTACTTCCAGCGCCAGGAGGAGCGCAAGGAGGTGGTCAAGAAAGACCTGACACGCTCGGTCGACGGTTTCGATGTCCGGACCTGGGGCGCCGCCGTGGACCTGGTCAAGGAGACCTCGTTCGGCACGTGGGCCTACGGCGCCGAGTACGTGCGCGACGGGATCGACAGTTTCCGGCGCGGCTACAGCGCGGCGGGCGCGCTGACCTCGGTCGGTATCCAGGGGCCGGTGGCGGACGACGCCATCTGCCACACGGCGGCGTTGTACGTCCAGGACCGCGTCCGGCTGTCCGACCGCTGGGAGCTGACCCTCGGCGGCCGTGCCACGCTCGCGCGGGCCGACATCGGCCGCTATGAGAACTTCGCGACCACGCCGCACACGCCTGCCTCGATGGACGAGCACTGGTACGACCTCTCCGGGCATGTGAGGCTGGCCTACACGGCGGTCGAAGACCTCTGGCTGCTCTACGCCTCGGCCTCGCAGGCGTTCCGGGCGCCCGGGCTCTCCGACCTGACGCGGTTTGATGTCAGCCGCAGCACGGACGTCGAGACGCCCGCGACCGGGCTCGACCCCGAGACCTTCGTGAGCGGCGAGGTCGGCACCCGGGTGACGGCCCGCCCGGTCGAGTGGCATGCGGCCTACTTTTATACGCGGATACGCGATATGATCGTGCGCCAGACCGTGGCGAGCGGCGTGTACACCAAGATCAACGGCGGCGACGGCTATGTCCACGGGTTTGAGAGCGAGCTGAAGGCCCGGCTCGGCAGCCGGTGGCTTTCCCGTACGGGTTTCACCTGGATGGAGGGGTACACCGACTATGACGCCGCCGACGGCTCCAAGATCTCCGAGCCGGTGCGCACGATGCCGATGACGGCCTACACCGCCCTGCGGTGGGAGAGCGGGGGGCGGCGTTTCTGGGCCGAGGCCGCCGAGCGCGTGACCGCCCGCGAGGACCGGCTGACGGCGGCCGACAGGACCGACACGCAGCGTATCCCGGCCGGGGGGACACCCGGTTACGCGGTGACGGACCTGCGGTGCGGCTGGAGGGTGCGCGACGGGCTTTCGGTGGTGGTCGCGCTCGAGAACCTGCTGGATAAGGACTACCGCATACACGGCTCGGGAAGCAACGAGCCCGGGCGCAACCTGATCGTGTCGGCCGAGTACCGGTTTTAGCGGCCGGTTGCTTTCAGGCGGTCCGTGTCGTACAGTATTGAGCAACAGGGAGGGACGGGCAGATGAGGACGGAACGGGTCAGTCTGGTGTTGGCGGTGCTTGTGACGGGGATGGCCTGCGCGCAGCCGCAGGCCGGTCAGGAGCCGCAGGTGCGGGCCGCTGTGGCGAAAGGCCTCGCGTGGCTGAAGTCCCAGCAGAAGCCCAGCGGGGCGTGGTCCGAGGAGGGCATGCCCGCCCTGACCGCGCTGCCGCTGTGGGCGCTCGCCGCCTCCGGCGTGCCCGGTTATGAGGCCGAGCAGCAGCGGGCCGCGGCTTTCCTGCTGGCGCGGCAGAGGCCCGACGGCGGCATCTATGTGCCCAAGCCCGAGGTCAAGGGCAGCGGGCTGGGCAACTACAACACCGCGATCTGCGTGGCGGCGCTGCACGCGTGGGGCAAGCCCGAGGGCGTGCCCGCGATCCTCAAGGCGCGCGCCTATATCGCCGCCTCACAGCACTTCGGCGACGACGCGCATGCCGGCGGGTTCGGCTATGACCGCGAGTCGCAGCGCGCCTACACCGATCTCAACAACACGCATTTCGCGCTGGACGCGATGCGGCGCACGGAAGGCCTGGAGGACCGGCGGCCGTCCGGCGAGCGGCGCGCCGACATCAACTGGGAGGCGGCCCTGAAATATGTCGAGCAGATGCAGAACCGCGAGGGCGAGACGGCCGGCGGCTTCGCGTACAACACCGAAGACCCCAAGGGCGGGACGGTGACCAACGCCTCGGGCCGGGTGCTGCTGCGGGCCTACGGCAGCATGACCTACGCCGGCCTGCTGGCCCTGGTGCACGCCAAGCTCGACCGCTCCGACCCGCGCGTGCGCTCGGCGGTGGCGTACGGCTCGGCGCACTGGACGCTGGAGGAGAATCCGGGGCAGGGGCAGCAGGGCCTCTACTTCTACTACAACGTCATGTCCCGCGCGCTCAGCGCCGCCGGCCTGGACGAGGTGCCGCGCGCCTCGGGCGCGGCGGTCCGCTGGCGCGACGAGGTCGTGCGCAAGGTGGTCTCGCTGCAGCGGCCTGACGGCTCCTGGGCCAACGACAACAACCGCTGGTGGGAGAACGACCCGGTGCTCGCCACCTCCTACGCCCTGCTGGCGCTGGAGTTCGCCGGCGGCCTCACCCGCTGACCGCGGCACGGGCCTCGCCGCCCGCGGGCCTGGGCACGGGAAGATGCCCGTGCGACGTTGGGCCGGGCGTCCCGTCCGTGTAGCCGGTCCGGTATTGCGTCGCACGGGCATCCCTGCCCGTGCAGCCTGTCCCCGCCCGTACGGCAGGCGCTACGAGCCTGCTGCCTTGGCCCATGCCCTCCAACCCGACAAAGCTCACGACAAAGCGGCCGCCCGCGCGCCACGGGAGCCCCCGCCCACCCGGCTTGGCACGGGCAGGATGCCCGTGCGACGTTGTGGCGGGCGTTTTATCCGTGCGGCTGGTCCGGTATTCCGTCGCACGGGCATCCTGCCGGTGCAGCCGGTCCCTGCGCCACGGGCCTGTATCGGATCGCAAGAGGTAGGGCGATGAGGCGCCGTTGCGCCGCCTTCACGCGCGGTCAATGAGACAGGGAGGCCGACAGGCGCGCCTTTTGCTTTTTCATGCTTGGCAGGCCTCCGAGAATCCGGCAATCTATATATCAGCATCAGCCGCGATGGGCGTCTGGCGGGCGCTTCGACGGCCATCGGCTGCTGCGGTTAGCAGTCGAATCGGCTGCCGCGGGTAGCAGTCGAGAGGCGGCGCGGCCGGAACGCTGTGTAGGCGGGTGATTGGGGGAGGGGGTAAAAGAATGCGCTGGGTATGCGTGGCGTTGTCGCTGGCCGCTGTTGCGGCGGAGTTCGTCCTGTCTGGCTGTACCTCGTACGAGGTGGGGCAACGCGATTTGAACGTACTGGAGCGAGAGGGCATGGGGTTGGCGCGGACGGTCTGCTCGCCCATCAATCTGCTGGGCACCAGCTACGCCACATACGACCATCTCTACAACGAAAGCGACACCCATGTGGCCTGGAAGGTGCTGGGCACTCCTTTTGTGCCGCTTCTCACGCTCCCGTCCGGGGCGTTCGCCACGATCCCTGACGTGGTGACAGGGCCTTTCGAGATGCTCACGTTCAGCCACGCCTCCAATGTGGCCTATCCGTGGGAGAGCTACGAGTACCGTGTGGCGGACGTCTGGAATAAGGTCACGCCGGTCTTCCTCGTCGCGTTGGCGACGGCCGGGGCGGGGGCGGCCGTTGTCGCCGATGCCATGAACGGCCACGGCGGCAGCGGCGGGGCCAGCTACACGAGTAGCTATAACACAATCCAGCCATCGCAGTACAGCGGAGGCACAGGCGCTAGTGCCCCCATAAGCGTGAACAAGCCGCGCACGGACATCTACACGAGAAATTGTTCGAAACATGGCGAATACGACTCGCGTTTCAGTCTGGGTGGCTGTCCCGCGTGCAAAGCGCCGAAGTTCGCGGATTGAACGGCTTCTGGCTTCGTATTGAACTACGGATGAGATGTGAATAAGGAGATGAAGGATGAACGTTGAGACACGAGTGATGAGGGTAATGGGGTTCGTGCTGGCCGCTGCGGTGGCGCAGGCGGGCGTGACGGTGACGAACGTGGTGTGCCAGCAGCGGTACCCGTGGAATGGGCTGGTGGACATCAATTATGAGGTCATGACGGACGACCCGGATCTGGAGGCGAGCATCTATCCCACGGGGTATGACCGCCAGAGCGGCAAGTACGTGCTGATGAGCACGCTGACGGGCGACGGAGCCGGCGCCAAGGTCAAAGCGGGGCAGCATCACATGGTCTGGAACATGACCAAGGACGCGCCCACGCTGGTCTCCACCAATTTCACGGTCAACCTGCAGGCGGTGAGCGGCATGGCCCCGTATCTGGTGGTCGACCTTTCACCCGGCCCGGACGCGCTCTGCTATCCCATCCGGTACCTGGACGCGATGCCCGGCGGCGGCTGGACGGACGAGTACAAGACCACCAAGCTGGTGCTGCGCCTGATCATGCCGGACACGTTTATCATGGGCAGCCCATTGGATGAGTTGGGAAGAAATACGGATGAGGTTCAACATCAGGTGACGCTGACGAAACCGTATTACATCGGTGTGTTTGAGGTGACGCAGAAGCAATGGGTACTGGTGATGTGGGGTAATCCATCCTATTATAAAGGAGATATGCGGCCTTTAGAAAATGTATTATATTCAGATATTCGAGGAGGCAGTTTAGGTTCTCAATGGCCAATAACCAACACGGTAGATAGCACAAGTTTCATAAGTAAATTGCGCGTAAAAACAGGATTGGTTTTCGATTTACCAACGGAAGCCCAGTGGGAATATGCGTGCCGCGCAGGTACTACAACGGCCCTAAATAGTGGGAAGAACCTTACTGGCACAGCAAGTTGTGCAAATTTGGCGAAATTGGGACGATATACCTATAATCAGACGGATGGAAGTGGTGGGTATACAAACTACCATACAAAAGTGGGGTCTTATTTGCCAAACGCTTTGGGATTATATGACATGCATGGTAATATCAAAGAATGGTGCTTAGATGCGTATTCTGCATATTCAACAACAAGCGTGATTGACCCCAGAGGGGGTGGAATCTCAGGTAGCCGCGTGTGTCGCGGTGGAAGTTGGTTCTATCTGACTTGGACAGCAAATGGTGGCGGAATACGAGGCAGCCTTGCTAAAGATTGTCGCTCCGCGACTCGGCAAGATATGGGTGATTTCAATGGCTATTCGTGTTATGGGTTGCGTGTAACAACAACGCTTAATGGGCCTTAGAATTTATTCCGGTAATTAAGTAGTGGTGCTTCGGCGAGGGAAGGAAGCGAGCGCGAGTAAGGGACGATGAATACAGGCAGGGGATGTGTTTATCCTGGTGTTTCGATCGCAATTCCTGACGGCGAGGATGTAAATAATGCGTTCATTGCGTGATTGTCGAGACACGACAGTGTAAAAGTGCAACTACAGTGTGACTTGTGCGTGGAAACAAGAAAGAATGTACAGCCGGGTTACAGCCGGGTTACAGCCGCTGACAGCCCTCGACTATGTGTGATGGATAGCCGCAGCGATTGTCAACGGCCTTGAGCGTTGTCAGTGGCTGCTGAAGGAGTCGAACATGTGTATTTTGAGAACAGCAGTAGTGTTGGCGGCGGTGTTGTTGGACAGCGCGGCACGCGCCGACACGAATGAGGTGTCTCGTTCGGACTCGACATCGCCGGAAATTGCGGTAAACGCGAAGGTGACGACCGGGACGGTCGCGGTCAGCGATGCGCAGGGGATCGCGTACAACACGGCTTGGCAGAGCCTGCTGGCGGAGGCTGACGCGCGGATACGGATCAGCGTGCGGCGTGCGGACGGCACGGGCAATGTCACGATCCTCCTGGATCAGGCTGGTCCGTGCGCGGGCACGGTGCCGTGGAGTGTGGCCGGACTATCCGATGGGCGGTACTCGCTGACTTACGAGTTGCTGGACGGAGAGGGGGCTGCGGTTCAGACATCAGCCTCAACGCTGACGGTGGAGGACGCGGTGTCGCGCTCGGACGCTACGTCGACGGAGGTCGTGGTAAACGCGAAGGTGACGACCGGGACGGTCGCGGTCAGCGATGCGCAGGGTATCGCGTACAACACGGCATGGCAGAGCCTGCTGGCGGAGGCTGACGCGCGGATACGGATCAGCGTGCGGCGTGCGGACGGGACGGGCAATGCGATGATCCTCTTGGATCAGGCTGGTCCGTGCGCGGGCACGGTGCCGTGGAGCGTGGTCGGACTATCCGGCGGGAGTTACTCGCTGACTTATGAGGTGCTGGACGGTTCGGGGGCGGTGGTTCAGACATCAGCCTCGACGCTGACGGTGGTGGACAGAACCTCGTGTTCAACAGCGGATTCGCGCGGTACGGATATGGACGCGAGCGTGGGTACTGGAACGCTCATCCGTATCCCGGAACGGTTGACCTATAGTACGGCTTGGCAAAGCGGTGTCGCAGAGGAAGGCCTGCGCAGCCGCATGAGTCTGTGGCGGCAGAACGGCGGCGGAGCAACGAATGTGTTACAGGAGTTGGCCGGGCCGTGCAGCGGCATCTATCACTGGAACTCAGCCGGGGTTGAGCCGGGGCGGTATACCGTGACGCATGAGATCGTGGACGCAAGTGGGGTGCTTCTCGATGGACACACAGCTCAATTCTTGGTGTATGACCCGAACACGATCGTTCATGGTGGTACGCTGGGCACCAATGAGACCTGGTCGGCTGGCAATATTCATCTGGTGAGGAGCAAAGTCATCGTGCCGTCCGGCGTGACGCTGACCATCGAGCCGGGGACGATCGTGAAATTTGAGAGCGGCGCGGGCATCGAGGTGCTGACTGGCGGCACGCTGATCGCGCGGGGTGTGCGTTTCACCCATGCAGCGGACGACACGCTGGGCGGCGACACGAATCTGGACGGTTCAGGAAGCAAGCCGGCGCCGGACGCCTATACAATCAGCGGGACCGGTACGCTGACCATGGACTCAACAACCGAATTGCGCTACACCACGCAGAAAACGGCTGGAACAATCAGCGGCGCGAAGGTGTGGCTGCCTGGACGTACCTATAGCGTGACCGGGGACATCACGGTCGCGAGCGGCGGTACGCTGACCCTTTCGCCTGGAGCCATCGTGAAGTTCGCGGCGGGGAAATCGCTCATCATCAACAGTAACGGAACGTTGCGTGCCCTCGGTACCCGCGCCCAGCCGATCATCTTCACGTCGCACAAAGACGATACAGTCGGCGGCGACACGAATGGGGACGGGGTAAGCACGCTTCCGAACTTGGGCGACTGGGGCATGGTCAAACTGAACGGCGGGACGGGCGATTTCGCCTATTGTACCTTCCTGTATGGCGGTGGGGTGAACGGTAACCAGTACGGTGCCCGCGCGAACGTCTTCTTCTGGAGCAGCGGTCGGGGAACGTTCAAGGGGTGTACGTTTACGCGTTCGCCGATGGACGGTTGTTTCGCGCAAAATGCGACGTTCGAGAATTGCCTGTTCCTCGATAGCGACAGAGGGCTGTGCGCCCATTCGGGCAATGTGACCGCAATCAACTGCGTCTTTGCCTACAACCGGGTCGGCGTCTTTAACCATGGGAGCACGCTGACGGTGAAGAACAGCATCTCCGCCTTCAACACAGGTTCCGGCGCAAGTCGCGATAACGGCTCGCAGGTCATCCAGTCGTGCTGTTTCTGGAATCCGGAAGCACCCAGCGGGAATTTGAACGGAGTCACGGCCGGCAGAAGTATTGTGGGCGATCCGCTGTTTGTCGATCCCGAGAATGGTAATTTCGCGCTCAAGACGGGAAGTCCCTGCATCGATGCCGCAGACACCACCGTAGCGCCGGCTGTCGACTATCTCGGCACGCCGCGTATTAACACCTCCTATGTTGTGCCGACCGGCATACCCGATGCCCAAGGCGTGTACGCCGACATCGGGATTAGCGAGTTCGTCAGCGTGGACGCTCCGTCTGACGTTGATCTGTCGGCTGAGTCGGTCTCAGGAACTGCGCATGCCAATGTCGGCGAGAACGTGACGGTCACATGGCGCGTGTGCAATATCGGTACGAAGCCTGCCAGCGGAACGCGGGTTGATGCGATCGTTCTTTCGGCGGCCGATCCCGCCCTGGGCGTACAGCGGATCGTGCTGGGCGATAAAGTCGTGTCGGATACGCTTCAGCCGGGGGAAGCCCGCGACTACTCCGCGTCATTTCGCCTGCCTTCCGTACAGGGCGGCACATGGGCCTACACGGTGACGGCCAACAGCAATCGCGGTGTGTTCGAGGGTTCGCTCACCGCAAACAATTCTAAAACCTCCAATGCGCGGCTTTCAATTGCATCGCTGTCCCTAGGCCTGGGATCGTCCACGCCCACGCTCGCGGCAGGCGAAACCGGGGTGTGGAAGATGGACGGCAATCTGTGGCGTTCCGGCGCGGTAATCACGCTTTCGTCGCGGGATCTCGCAGCCTTTGTCGGTCTGGGCTATGCGCCTTCCGCTGACCACTATGACTATCAGGTGATCACGTTGGGTGAAGGGCAGTATGCCGTTGTCATTCCGTCACGGGCTTCGCAGACGGAGCTGTTTCTTTCGCTGCATAATACGGGTGACGCGTCGGTCACGCCTACGATCAATGTTCAGCCCCTGCCGTTCAAGCTATGGTCGATCGGCACGCAAAGCGTTCCCAACACGGGTAAGTTTGTCGTCGCGCTGAGGGGAACGCGGCTTGACGAGGTATCCTCCGCAAGAATCGCTCTCGGGGCTGCAACATACAACGCCTCTTGGGTGGAGCATCTTTCGGCCACGGAGGTGGCGATACACCTCGATCTGCTCAACATTCCTGCGGGCGCCTATACCGTCCGGGTGGATGACGGGCAGGGGCACACCAGCGAGTTGTCGGGTGCGCTGACGGTCATAGCAGGTGCGTTGTATGACCAGAAGAACTTCTACGCCCGGTTCGAAATGCCGGCACAGACCCGTGCCGGACGCCCGGCGACCGCGTACTTCATTTATGGGAACAACGGCAATACCGACCTTCCTGCACCGCACGTCACGCTTTTGCCAGGACAACTGATCGGAGGAACTTGGTCGGGGGGACGCATTCCCATAGCTCACGCGGCGGCGAGTGCCTTGCCAGCGAAAGAGCTTAGTGGATCTGGAATTTCTAAAGTGACAGCGATGGCCTCTGCCTCATCCGCCAGCGGTGGCGGTGGGTGGGCAGGTGCCGGTATTCCGGTTACGGACGTAACGAAACTGGAGCCCGACGATAAGCTCTACATCCGCCTCAGTTCGAACGAGGAATGGCAGAACGGCGGTATCGAGATTTTTGCCACGTCCGCAACCTATCCCGCAAGCATGTTGAAGGCGGGCGAGGAGCGCCGCATTCCGATCTTCTATATGGAGACACAGTCGCTCCGTTCGGTTCTCTATCTCTCATGGAAGGCGGCCTTCGAACCCAATTCCGGTAACTATCCTTGGGTAGCGAATGCCGCCAATATGCGGCCCGCCTGGGCGAATGACGAGACTTGGTCTTACATTCTCGCCAATCTGAAGGCCAGCGTGGGCGACACCTGGGACGACTACCACGTCAAGCTGCGCGATAACCTCGACTACCTCGCCTCCATGGGATTCGTCACGGCCCGCGCCGGTGCCGCCTGGCAGATAGAGGTCAACAGCGCCATCGCCCCCAACGGACAGCCTGCCGTCCTCGCTTCAGATACCGACCTCGGCGTCGCCGTGCGCGGCGGCGCGATCGGCGTCAAGCGCATCTACGGCTCCTCGCTCCGCCACCGCTTCACGCGGGGTATCTTCGGCTACGGCTGGACGCATGGCTACGACTATGCTGTCGAGTTGCAAGCGTCGCAGAAGCGTCTCTACGTCTATTCCGCCTCTCTCGGCACGTTGACCTATACGTATGAGAAGACGGCCGACAGCATTCCGCAGTGGAAGCCGACAGACACGGGCAATAAGGTTCAACTCGCCGAAACCGCTGACGCCTATGTTCTGACCGACCGCCAGAGCAACGTCATTCGCCTCGACAAAGAGACGGGCGACATCGTCTCCGTCTCCGATAACGCGGGCAACGCCACCAGCTTCGAGTACGCCGACACCAATAAGCTGACCGCCGTGCGCCACACAGACGGTCGCCACCTGCTCTTCACCTATTCCGGCGACTTGGTGTCGGAAGTCACCGACGACCAGGGTGCTAGCGTGTCCTACACGTACAACAACGGCAGCTTGACCTCTGTCCGCGATAACGTGACGAGCAACATCACGGCCTACGCCTACAGTTCCGAAAGCGGCATCCGCCGCCGCGCGCTCACCCAGGTCAGGTATCCCGACAACACCACGCTCGACTACCTCTACGACACCATGGGCCGCGTGGCCTCCGTCTCCCGCAATGGCAACCGGGAGACCGTCGCCATAAACTACGAGTCATCGGCCATCGCCTCCACGGTCGACGCCGCCGGCGCGCTCACGCGCACGTGGTACGGACCGGGCGGGCAACCGCTCGCCGTGCAGGACGCCTTGGGCGGAGTGATCCGCTACACCTACGACGTGGACCGCGGCCTGCTCACCAGCATGACGCTCCCCAACGGCACGGTCACCCGGATCGACTACGACGCCGACAACAACCCCTCCAGAACCGTCTCGCCCAAGGGCGTCGCCACCGGTTTCGCTTCCGACGCCATGGGGTTGCTAGCCTCCTTCACCGACGCGCGCGGCAAGACCACCCATTACAACCGCGACGCCAAGGGCAACACGCTCGCCATCGTCTACCCCGACGCTTCCCAGCGAGCCTTCACCTACGACGCTAAGAACCAGCTCGTTACCGCCACCAACCGCCGCAAGCAGCAGGTCGCGCTTGTACGCGACGAGTTCGGCCGCGTGACCCAGCGCACCTATCCGGACGGCCGCACCTTCGCCTACACCTACAACGCCAAGAACCGCCTGCTCACGGCCAGCGACACGCTCACCGGCACGATCACCTTCACCTACGACGCGGCCGACCGCCTCCACAGCGTCGTCTATCCCGACGGCAAAGGCTTCACGTACACCTATGACGCGGCAGGGCGGCTCTCCAAGCGCGTCTCCGAGGACGGCTTCGCGCTGAACTACGCCTACGGTGCGGACGGTAACCTCGCCGCAGTCAGCGACAAGGACGGCAAAGAGTACGTCCGCTACACCTTCGACGACCTCACCGGGCGCATCGCCTCCGCCGCCTACGGCAACGGCACCCGCACCGAATACGCCTTCGATATCGCGGGCCGTACCACCGGCATCACCCACAAGGGGGCAGACGGTCAGCCGCTGGCGTTCTTCAACTACGCCTACGACGCCAACTATGACATCGCCGCGATGACCAACGCCTCCGGCGTGACCGCCTACGCCTATGACGCCGAACACCAGCTCGTCCAAGCCGCCTACCCCGGCGGAACGACCAACGCTTTCGCCTACGACACTGTGGGCAACCGCGTAACCGCCGACGGCGTCCCCTACACCGTCAACGCGCTCAACCAGTACACGCAGGTCGGCGACACCGCGTGCCAGTACGACGCCGACGGTAACCTGACCCGCAAGGGCGAGATGACCTTCGAGTACGACGCGGAGAATCGCCTGGTGAGTCGCATCCGCGCCGATGGAACCGTGTGGTCCAGCGCCTACAACGCGCTTGGTCAGCGCATGCAGGTCGTGGACGGCGGCGTGACGAATCGATTCGTATTCGACGCGGTCGGAAACCTTGCCGCCGAGTGCGACGGCGACGGCACATTGACCCGCCGCTATATCCGCGCAGGCCGCTTGGTCGCCGACGAAGAGGCGGCAGGCACGCGGCGTTACTACCATGCCGATTTGCAGGGTAGCACGCGCGCCTTGACGAGCGAAGCGGGGGCGGTGATCGGCACGGCGGATTACAGTGCGTTTGGCGCAATCACGGCTTCGACAGGAGAGTCGTCACGTTTCGGTTATGTTGGCGCATATGGCGTCATTAATGACGGTGACGATGTTCTATTTATGAGACATCGTTATTACGAATGTCTGGTCGGAAGATTCTTGCATATTGATCCAATTGGGCTGAGGAGTGGTGATGTGAATTGGTATCGATATTGTAAGAACAACGGCATTTCGTTGACCGACCCGAAAGGATTAATCGAGGATCCATGCGACAAAATTAAAGACCCTCTATTTAAGTTTTTAGACGGAGAAGACGAAGAATCTGAAATAGACGAAGAGGATTTTGATGAGACGTTTGATTCTAGGAGAAAGTTTGAAAACAACATGAGAGTGTTTCAGTTGTCGACGGCAACACTTGCGGGAACGGTGTTGGCGTATGAAGTGATAAGCAGGGTTGGTCCGGCAGCAATTGCGGCTCTATTCCCCCCCTCCGCCCCCATAATGGTGCCGATTGCTATTAGGCCTACGCCATGAAACGTATAATATTATTATGCTTTTGCCATTGGTTAGCAGCATTTACGACAACTGCGAACTCGGTGTTGTTGGAAAATGTGATTGGACATTTCATGTCGATTGAAACAGCGCATTCTTCATGTCCTTGCTTGACGTTCAATGTGCAAGAGCACGGAGTTTATCCCAGTGCATCTATTCACTTGACGTATCAAATGAACCTTGCTGGCATGGAAGGACGCATTGAACGGTTCATTTGTATTGCGCTTAAACCTGATGGGAAGTGTCAAGACGCAAGTGGTTCACCCTCTGCTACTATCATCCGTAAGACGGTGACATATTTGGCGGGAGGAGCGCGACGGTCTGAGAAAGAGAGTGAGCCGGTTACAATCCCCATCACCGAGTCGACGCGTTCCATTATCCTCACCGTTGTCGGGGAGGTGAATCCGTCCGCCTGTCTCAAACCCGTCGGCGCGAACTATGGTACGGTTTCTTACTCTAAACTCAATTTCGCACCTCGCCACACGGTTCTGCGCGGGACAAACACCGATGCGCAGATCGTTTCCATCTCCACAGCGCCTGCGCCGTTTGTCGTCGTTGCCGATGCCGACAAGAAGGGGTTCTCGGTCGCGCTGGCAAAGGATGCTCAACCGGGGCGTTACATTGATCAACTTACTGTGCGCACGACCGATCCGGAAGTGCCGGAAATGCCCTTCTATCTCTACGCGCACATTCTCGGCGCTATCGAAGTTCTGCCCAACGCAATCGAAGTGTCACCTTCACAACCGACAACATCCGCGATGGTGTTGCTACGTCCGACAGCCAAGAAAGCGTTTCGCGTGCTCTCCGCGAGAACCGTTCCCGACCTCGGCTCGCACCGCATCCAATCCCTGCCCGACGGCTCGTGGCGCGTTCATCTCTCGGGTATTCCGACTTCCGACGTTCTACCCCGTTCCTTCCTGCTGTTGGAGACCGATCTGCCGGACGCCAAAGAAATCAAACTTCCGATCATCATTACGAACCCCCAAGAGGCCAAACCATGATAATTACGCGGTTTCAAACCTTGGCTTTATCTTTGACCGCCCTATTCGGTTTCACCGCCACTGCGCTTGCTTGTGGTGGTGGCGGTCCTGGCGACGGCAATAACGGGGGGGGGATTATTATTCAGAGCCGAGACCCCAACGAGATGGAAGGCCCGTTCGGATACGGCGATCCTGTGACCCAGCGGTTCGTGTTCCCTGACGAGTGGATGAACTACAAGATCCATTTCGAGAACATGACCAACGCGACAGCCTCGGCGTGCGAAATCAGGATCAACGCCTCGCTCTCGGACAATCTCGACTGGTCGACCTTCGAATTCAGCGAAGTCAACTTGGGCAGCCAGACCGACACCACCTTCTTCGGCAAGAAAGGCGGCGAGTACGTTGTTCCGAGGCAAGGCGAAGCGTTCAAACTGAAGATGGTCTTTGCCCTGAACGACACGACGGGCGGACTCTCCTGTTACCTCCGCGCGTGGGACGAGACGCAGGCGGATCAGGGCTATTGGCCGGCTGACGTTCTGGCGGGCATTCTCCCGCCCAACGACGACACGGGCCGCGGTGAGGGCTACATCGCGTACCGCGTGAAAGTGAAAAGCGCGGCGGCCTCGTCGGCCCGCATCGACAGCAGCGCGACCATCGTGTTCGATACGAACGATCCGATCACGACCGATCCGGCCTGGTGGAATCTGGTCACCACGCCCGTGCAGGTCTGGTTTGACGTGCAAGGAGGCCTCATGTGGTCGACCTTTGCGACGGTCGCTGCCGGTGCAACCTACAGCGATCTGCCCGCGCCTTCACGGGTCGGGTACACTTTTGGCGGGTGGTGGACGGGCGCGAACGGAACAGGGGCTGCGGTGACGAACGGCATGCCCGTGACGACCACTGCCGACCTGACGCTCTATGCGAAGTGGACGGCCGAGTCTTACGAGGTAACGCTCGATGCGGCGGGCGGTTCTGTGGATCCGGCGACGCTGACGGTCACCTTCGAGGCGCCCTATGGGGTTCTTCCCGTGCCTGTTTTTGCGGGGCATACGTTCGATGGCTGGCTGGCGGAGACGAACGGTGTCCGCTTTGGCGTGTCGTCCGCTTCTGTCGTGTCCATCCCGACCAATCACGTCTTGTCTGCGTCGTGGTCGCTCGGCGTCTTCACCGTGAGCTTTGATGCCCAAGGAGGCGCGGTGAGCCCCGGTTCGAAGGCGGTGACATTCAGTGAGGCCTATGGCGCACTGCCTGTACCCCTGCGCGCAGGGGTACAGGCAGTGCAGGAGAGGCGATTACCGCCGTCACACCTGTGTCGGTCACGGAAGGACACGCCTTGTTTGCGAAGTGGACGGCGAACGCCTACACCGTGACGTTCGACGCCGGGCTGGGCGCGGTAGATCCGGCGACGAAGCCGGTGACTTATGGGGCCGTGTATGGGGGCTTGCCGGTTCCGACTCGCAAGGGGTACGTGTTCGCGGGCTGGTGGACGGGTGCGGGCGGCACGGGCACCCAAGTGACTGAAATGTCCATCGTGCTCGATGCTTCCGATCACAGCCTTAACGCCAAATGGACGGCGACACCCTACATGGTGCTGTTTGACGGGCCCGGATCCAATTGGATACCCGTGCTCTGGCCGGTGTTTTACGGGGCGGCATACGGGACTTTGCCGATCCCTACGCTGGCAGGACACACTTTCCTCGGTTGGTGGACCGGTCCAGATGGGGAAGGTGAAGAAGTAACAGCACACTCAATTGTTGCTACAGACTCTGATCACACACTGTATACGAATTGGCTTGCCGACAAATTCAGGCTAGATTACGTTGCCGGGCCGAATGGGACAATTAGCGGAATCTGCGAACAAACGGTGTCGTACGGGGAGAGCGGGACGTCCGTTATGGCCGTGCCCGATCAAGGCTTCCGGTTCATCTGCTGGAGTGACGGAAGAACCGACAATCCGCGCCAAGACGAGTTTGTCACGAGGGGCAATGTGCACGTAACGGCCCTGTTCGGCGGCGTCGCCTTTGAAGAAGACTGCGTGGAGATCTCTGAGATTGTCGGGTCGGTCACTTTGAGTGTTAGCGGTGGTGTCTCAGGACTCACCTCTTCCGTCGCCTACTGGGTGCTGCCCGGCACGGCGGCGGCAGGGACGGACTACACGCCGCCCAAGACGCAGCCGCAGCGGCTGGCGTGGACGAACGAGGCCGGGACAAGGACGATCATGATCCCGATCAAGACGGACGCGCTGCTTGAAGACGACGAGACGTTCTATGTGCTCTTGGGCGATCCGGTGAACTGCACGCTCGGCGAGCCGAAGGTGTGCAAGGTCGTGATCACCGACGCGAACAGCGGCCTGACGCTGGCCGACGCGCTGGACAACGCGCTGCTGAAGTGGACGACCGGCGGCGCGGCGGCGTGGCTGCCGCAGACGGCCGCGACCTGGGACGGCGAGGACGCGGCGGCGAGCGGGGCCATGCCCGCCGGAGGCGCCTCGTCCGTGCAGACCTCGGTCCCGGGCACGGGCACGCTGAGCTTCGCGTGGTCGGTCTCCGGGCCGGGCGTGCTGCGGCTGTACGACGGGAAACTGCTGCTGGCGGCGGTCACCAACGCGACGGACTGGCAGACCCGGACGTTCGAGCTGAAGCAGAACGCGGCGCACGCGCTGAAATGGGAGTTCGTCCAAAGCGACGAGCCGGCCTCGCGGGCCTATCTCGACCGCGTCGTGTGGCTGACCGGGGGTCAGGCGGGCGTGGCGGTCACGGCCGCCGCAAATGACCCTAAGGGCGGGACGGTCTCCGGTTCGGGCGTCCACCAGGCGGGCGCTAAGGTGCCGCTGAAAGCCGTCGCGCGGCCGGGCTGGCTCTTCACCGGCTGGACCCCGGCCGGGCTCTTCGCCAAGCCGCTGGCTGCGGCGCAGCTTCTTACATTGGGGGAAAGCGATGTGGCGGTCACGGCGCACTTCGCGAAGATCCCGGTCGTGACGGGTCTGCCGAACCCGCCCGAGGGCGGGACGGTGGCCGGTTCGGGGCTCTGCCCGCCCGGCAAGAGCGTGACTCTCAAGGCCGCGCCTGCGAAGGGGTGGGCGTTCACGAGCTGGTCGGACGGCCCGCAGCTCGCGGCGCGGGCCGTCAGCGCGACGACGGATGTGACGTTGTTCGCCGGCTTCAAGCCGGTCGCGGAGATCGCGCCGCCCGCTGTCGCGGATCCGGGGCCGCGGCAGGCGATGGTGGGCGTGCCGTTCAGCCTGCGGCTGGGCGTGGCGTCGGAGAGCCTGCCGGTTGTGACGGTGACAGGGCTGCCGGCGGGGCTGACGTTCAGCGCGGCGACCCTGACCGTCACGGGCGTGCCGACGGCGGCGCCTGCGGGCGGCGTCGCTATCGTCAAGGCGGCGTCGTCCAACGCGGGCGGCAAGGGCGCGGAGGTGACGTTCGCGCTCGCGGTGGCGCCGCTCGACCCGCGCGCGCAGGGCACGTTCACGGCGGTCGCCTCGGATAGCGGCGGCGGCACGGTGCGGGGCCTGCTGAGCGCGACGGTGAGCGCGCAGGGCGCGGTGAGCGCGAAGGTCTCCGCCCAGGCGGGCGTGGCGAGCTTCGCGGGCAAGTCGTGGGACTCGGCGAGCGGCGGGGTGTTCCGGGCGACGCTGCGGACGGCGAAGGGCGAGGCGCTGACCCTGGAGCAGGACGCGGGCGCGGCGTGGGACGCGCTCGGACTGGGCGGCGCGCTGGCGGGCGGGGCGTTCTCGAACGCGGCCCTGGCGGTGAGCGGGCAGCGCAACCCGGCCGCGGCGAAGACGGCGGTTGCGGATCACGCGGCGGCGACGAACGCGCTGGCGCGCTACACGGGCTACTACACGGTGGCGCTGCCGCCGGAGGCGCTACTGGAGGGGCCGGGGACCGCCGGGAACGTGCCGCTCGGCAACGGCTGGCTGGCCCTGACGGTCAAGGACGGCGGGACGGTGACGCTGGCGGGCCGGCTGGCGGACGGCACGGCGCTGAGCGGGGCGTCGACGCTGCTGGTGGCCGGGGCGGACGGGGCGGCGTACGTGCCGTTCCTCTTCCCGCTCTACGGGGCGAAAGGCGGCTTCTCGGGCGTGCTGGAGATCCTGCCGGGCGAGGCGGCGCCGGGCGGAAACGTTGTCGCGGGCTCCGGAGACTTCCTGCAGGCGTGGACGTATCCGGGCAAGGCGCCTGCAGCCCGGCCGTCGCTGACGGAGGACCGTTTCGCGCTCGCGCTGGGCGCGTCGGGCGGCTGGTACGGCCCGCTGACCGACCTGCGCGCCTATTACTCGAACGCGGTTTTCGCGGCGGACGGCTGCGCGGTGTCGAACGCCTACGTCAGCGGCGGCTATACGGCGACGGTCGGCGTGGTGGCGGAGGCCCTGCCCCAGGAGGCGCTGCGCTTCGACCCGAAGAGCGGCGCGGTCTCGCTGCCCGCGGGCAGGGCGCCGGTCTACGACGGGGCGGCCGACGCCTACGTGTATGCGCCGACCAACGCGGCGGCGGCGACGCTGACGGCGGTGCGGGCGACGGGCCTCTTCTCGGGCGCGTTCAACCTGTACTACGAGTACCGCGACCAGAAGGGCGCGCTGCAGCTCAGGACGGTCCCGGTGCCGCACGCGGGCGTGCTGACGCCGGTGCGGGCCGACCCCGGGGCCGAGCCGCCGGGCCGGGGCTTCTACCTCGTGCCCGACACGTGGAGGAGCCCGGACGCGAAGCCGGTCGCCTACCCGCTCAAGCGTTCCTACGGGGTGGAGGTCCGCGACGGCGAGTGAGGGCGGGGGCGGGCGTCGAAGGAACGTGGGGGACGGGTCCCCGCTTGCAATCGCGGCGGGGGTGCGGTATGTTGCGGGCGTGTTCAGGAACGTGTCCATGTCGCTCGTCGCCCTGGTCTGCGGTTGCGCGTACGCGCAGGCCGCGGGGCCGGTCACCGTGACCTTCCTGCAGGGCTATGACCCGGACGTGCCCGAGGGGGCGGTGACGCGGCAGATCCTGGAGCTGGCGCGGCGCGAGCCGGGGCTCAACCCGCAGAAGTGGGGCGGGCTGGCGCTGCCGGGCGCGGGGGGGCGCGCGCCGTTTATGCTCTCGCTCGCGGGCGGCAACGCGCCGGACATCTATTTCTGCTGGTTCCACATCATGCGGCACGACATCGGGCAGGGCTTCTGCTATCCGCTTAACGAGTGGGTGGGCGAGGACACCGACGGCGACGGGCAGATCAGCGACAGCGAGGCGCGCTGGCCGGGGTGGCGGCAGGTGCCGCCGCTCTGGCGCCAGGTGGCGACCCGCGACGGCAAGGTCTACGGGGTGCCGATGGCGGGGGTCTGGCACTACGGCATCGTCTACCGCAAGGACCTGGTGCGTCAGGCGGGCGTGGACCCCGAGCAGATCCCGGAGACCTGGGACGAGTTTTACCGCTGGTGCCAGCGGCTGACCTTCCCGGCGAAACAGGTCGCGGGGGCGAAGGTGCCGCGCGGCCAGCGCGCGTTCGGCGCCGAGAACCGGCCTTGGGGCTGGCTGCCGTGGATGCAGGCGGCGGGCGGTTCGCCGATCGTCAGCGTGCGGGTCTCGCCCGCGACGGGCCGGGCCTACCGCTTCGCGATGGAGGAGACGCGTTTCGTCGCTCCCGACACGGGCGAGGACCTGTCGGGCGTGGAGGGGGTGTGGCAGGCGAACTTCGACGCGCCTGAGGCGGTCGCGGCGGCGGGGTTCCTGCACCGGCTGGCCTGGGC
>JAKJGY010000019.1 GCA_022704145.1 Verrucomicrobiota bacterium | reverse complement strand
TCCCCGCCGACACCGGCCTGCGCGTCAACGGCCGCGTCGCCCAGCCCCTCACCCCCGACTTCTGGCAGGCCTTCGACACCGTCAGCCACCCGAGCGTCCGCTTCCGTAACCTCGACGGCGCCCATCCCGAGATGCACGTCACCTCGCTCCTCGGCGGCGGCACCTTCCTCACCCGCTGCAGCCTGCCCCCGGCCCTCCCCGACCGGCTCCTCGGCTGGCGCTTCGAGTTCGCCCGCCACCCCCAGGCCCGCGTCAACTTCGAGTTCGCCACCGTCAAGGACGACGGCAAGGGCGGCTTCGCCCCGCTCCAGAACTGGACCTACGTCCTCTCCGGCTCGGATGAGGCGCGCGGGCCGCGCACCCTCGCGGGCCGCGCCGGCGACCTGCCCCCCTCCGACCCCGGCGGCACCAACCTCGTCTGGACGCCCGTCGAGATCTGGGTCCCCTCCGAAGTCATCCGCGCCAACCAGGCCGTACGCCTCGAAGGCTTCGGCAACCTCCAGCCCAGCGACGTGCTCCAGGGCCTCTGCGGCAACCCGCCGCACGCCTGGTACGCCGTCCGCACCTTCCGTGAGATCCACCGCGGCGTCCCCGAGATCGCCGGGCCCGCCGAGAAGCGCGCCGAGGTCGCCGCCTTCGCCCAGCTCGTCAACTCCCTCAAGCCCGGCGAGCTCCAGATGGTCGAGGCCCCCGCCGCCCTCGACCCCCGCCGCCCCGTCATCGAATGGGCCGTGCCCGAACTCGCCAACTTCGGCCTGCGCGCCGCCGCCGACTCCGCCATCCCAGGCTCGATCCTCGTCACCCCCAACCACCCCTGGCCCTCGCCCTTCCTGCCCCCCGCGCGCGCCCTCGCCGACGCCCAGCCCGCGCCCTTCGTGACCGAGGGCAACAGCATCCGCGTGCTCGTGCCGCACGAGACGCTCCGCCCCGGACATATGACCCTCGCCCTCGAACTCTCCGACGGCCGCCTCTTCCGCCAGGTCGTGCCCATGCGCGCCGAAGACGCCAACCACCCGCCCGTGCTGCTCACCCTGCAACTGCCCGAGGGCGGCCTCCAGACCTTCGAGGCCCGCCCCGGCAACGCGGCCCCCTTCCAGACCGGCGCCCGCGCCTCCATCGACTACTCCGACCCCGTGCGCGGCGGCGTCCTCAAGTTCGAGAACGGCGGCGTCTACGGCCGCCGCCTCGACGGCCGCCTCGTCCAGACCTTCAACCCGGCCGTCACCCCGCTGCTCCAGTTCCGCTACAAGGGCGACCCCATGGCCAACGTCTCCCTCGCCTTCGGCCCCTATGCCTTCACCTTCTCCGAGGTCTTCAACACCCACGTCCGCTTCGGCGAAAGCAAGGCCGCGCCCATGGACAGCACCTGGCGCGTCTGGACCGGCATACCCGCCGACAGCGCCGGCCAGCTCCCCCTCTCCCAACGCACCACCCTGCCCCCCGCCGAGATCCGCCTCGCCTCACGCCACGAGCGCGACCAGACCGGCCTGCATAGCGCGCTCCTGATCGACGACATCGCCTGCGGCCCGGCCGTCGGCCCCAACCGCCCCTTCGCCTTCAAGGCCGACTTCGCCGACCCCGACGGCGTCGCCGAACTCGCCTACGCCCTCCTCCCCGGCACCCTCCCCTTCGACCTCCGCACCGAGGAGGAGAAGCAGAAGACCGCCTGGAAGCCCTGCCGCAACGGCGAGGTGGTCCAGCCCGACCTCGCCGCCATCCCCGACGGCTTCCACCACCTCGTCGTCCGCGCGCGCGACAGCAAGGGCCTCTGGTCCATCCCCGCCGACCTGCCCTTCGTCTGCGACCGCATACCCCCGCGCGTCACCTCGGAGATCACCCCCGTCGAGAAGTTCAACGGGAGCAGCCTCCACCTCGCCGTCACCGCCGCCGTCGCCCCGGCCGACATCAACAACCTGCGCCTCACCTGCCTCGGCACCCCGCTCCCCCTCGCCACCGACAACGGCACCTGCACCTTCACCCCCGGCCGCACCGCCTACGAGATCGACTGGATCTGGCTGCTGCGCCGCCAGCTCGCCGCCGCCAAACACGGCGACATCCTCCCCGTCACCGTCGACGGCGTCGCCGACGCCGCGGGCAACCTCGCCCCGCCCGTCCGCATCGACATCCCCGTCAACCTCGAGGGCGACAAACGCCCCCCCACCGTCCTGCCCGCCGCCAAGACACCCAACGTGCTCTGGTCCAGCCACGACCCCAAGGAACTGACCGAATTCTTCGCCACCACCCGCAACCTGACCGTCGCGCCGGTCGCCACCCCCTCGGGCGCCGCCCTCTCCCTCACCGCCAACGGCGAGGGCGCGGCCTATATCCAGCGTGCCTTCCCCGCCCCCTGGGACCCCGACAAGTTCCCCTGGCTCGCCGTCTCCGTCCGCTCCACCGAAGCCTCCTACGGCACCCTCCCGCTCACCCTCTCCTTCCACACCGGCGCCCGCCGGCCACGCGGCATCAAGGACGCCCACACCCTCTCCCTCACCCAGTCCAACCACCTCGCCCATATCCTCGGCCCCACCGCCTGCAAGCCCGGCGAATGGCTCGACCTGCTCGTCAACGTCCGCGCCTTCATGAGCGAGGAGACCGAGGAGCACAAGGACACCCCCGACCTCACCTACGTCACCCTCTACCTCGGAAACCGCACCAAGGGCGCCACCCTCCAGCTCCGCTCCTTCGCGCTCCTCGCCCCCTGGAACTCCGACCACGCCCTCCCCGTCAAGGCCTACGACCTCAGCGGCATCCGCGGCCTCGTCTGGGATGGCGGCAGCTCCGACGCCACCCTCATCCGCCCCGCCAACCTCGCCCTGCCCCCCGCCGACCCCCACTGGTTCCGCTACCGTGTCGCCGACCGCAGCGGCAACCTCACCGGCACCTGGATGCTCCCCATACCCCCCGGCTCCAAAAACACCAAGCCCGCCCTCCCCGGCCTCGAACTCGCCCCCTTCTAACCCCCCTCCCTTCTTACCTCTTACCTCTTACTTCTTACCTCTTACTTCTTACTTACCTCTTATGACCCCCATCACCATACCCCAACTGGATGCCAACGTCGTCGACGTCACCGTCACCCGCTGGCATAAACGCCCCGGCGACACCGTCAAGGCCGGCGAGGGCCTCGCCGAGCTGACCACCGACAAGGCGGTCTACGAACTCGAGGCCCCCGCCGACGGCACCCTCCTCGCGGTCTACGCCGCCGAGAAGAGCGTCGTGCCCACCGGCTTCACCGTCGGCGTCATCGGCCAGCCCGGCGAGGTCGACACCGACTCCGCCGCCGTCAACGAGGCCCAGACCGCCGCCTACCGCGGCGCCGCCGAGCCCGCCACCCCCGCCGACGCCGAGCCCGCCCGCGACCGCGGCACCCGCATACGCGCCACACCGCGCGCCCGCCGCCTCGCCCTGGAGAAAGGCCTCGACCTCGCCCGCATCCAGGCCGAGACCGGCGCCGCCGTCATCGACGAGACCGTCCTCGCCCCCTACCTTGGAGAAACCCGATGAACGCACACCCGCTCCCCGCCGCCCTGCTCGCCCTCCTGACCGCCGCCGCCCTCCGCGCCGCCGACGCGCCCGGCTGGACCTATGTCCCCCAGAGCCCGGAAGGCAAGCCCTACTTCCACCCGCTCGCGATCCCCGGCACCGCCGACGTCTTCACCTCCTTCCGCCCGCCCGACCACAACTGGCACCTCGGCCTCTGGTTCTCCTGGAAGTACATCAACGGCTGCAACTTCTGGGAGCCCGACACCAACGGCGTCACCCGCATCGTCAGCCAGACCACCACGCCCGGCGCGCCCCACGCCCTCACCTCCCAGACCACCCTCGCCTACCTCGCCAAAGGCGTCGAGGCCGTCCGCGAGACACGCGCCGTCAGCGCCGCCACCCGCCCCGACGGCAGCTACACGATCACGTGGGACAGCACCTTCACCGCCGTCGGTGCCGACGCCGTCTTCTCCTGCACCCCCTCCAAGAAAGGCAAGGACGGTAACTGGGCCACCGGCGGCTACGCCGGCCTCATGCTGCGCTTCGCCGACAGCCCCGGCTTCACCTACACCTTCACCAACGACGCCGGCCTGCGCGACGTCAAGACCTGCGGCGAGAAGAGCGCCACCATGACCGTCATCGCCACCGCCGCCGCCTCAGGCGCGCAGGCCAAGATCACGGTCGCGGACCACCCCGACAACCCCCGCTACCCCACCCCCTGGTTCGCCCGCCATAGCACGGCCGCGCACAACGGCCGCGGCTACTACCTCGTCGGCCCCTCCATGATCTTCCACGAGCCCCTCACCCTCAAGGCCGGCGCGTCCGCCCGCTTCCGCTACACCGTCACCGTCGAACGCCTCTGAGCCCTACCGCCACCAAAGACAGATGAAGAAAAGGCGCTATGAATAACATCAAGTTCTCGTGCCCACACTGTCATCGTCATCTTGACGCGCCAAAAGAGCTGTTCGGTGAGTGCGTCTCCTGCCCTTCGTGCACCAGACAAATCCAGATCCCTAATCCACAGAATATCACCGATCCTCCGTCCCGGTTGTCGCGACCGTCCACCTCAACAATGACACCGCTCACTGTGGCGAACAAGTCACTGTTCATGAGACTAAACTGCCTACTTGGATTTCACAACTGGGATGGAAGCACGTGCACACGCTGCGGCAAGGCCCACACCTATATTTGCCCCGCATGCAAAAAGGCTGCAATTGTTCACGAGAAAAAACTGTGGTGTCCCAACTGTAACGATTGGGCAAAAAAGAAACTTAAGGCCATAAAGCCAGCGGCTACAGCAAGGCCAGATCTAAGCGACCTGACACGGTTAAGAAAACTCGGCACTCGTACCCGACATGACTCGCGTGCCTTTATCAGTGGTGTCATGGAACTTGGCTTCATCTTTGTCGAAGAGACCCGCTGGGGCGCTTTAGTGTTTTCAAAAGGTGAAGACCAACTCATCGTTTCCGCCCGCTCGACCGGAATTCTCAATGCACAGTACCGGTGTGAAGCAAAAAACAGAAATTTCGATATCATTTTGAATGGCTCACCCTTCCAGCCGAGTCTGTAGCCTTTCCGTTCAGCGCCGGAGATAGAGCAACGCCTCTTTTAGACAAGCAATCGATGGATGATGCGAAATGCGATATCAGTTGCATGTTAATAAATGCACATGCCAAGCTTTGTCGATGCCCGCTTCAGGCTTCAACAGTGAAGCCCGTCCCAACCGCAGAACCGGAGGATGGCAGGCCTCTGACGGCGCCGGCCCCGCTCTCCGGCACACGGGCAAGATGCCCGCGCCACGCGATACCGGACCGGCTCACGGACAGGACGCCCGCCCCGACGTGCCGCGGGCGTACCGCCCGTACCGAGGCCCGCGGCGCGCGGTCCGGCCAGACCCGTCGGCCGCGCTGGCCTGACCCCGGCCGGTTTACCCTTGCCGACGCCCTGCGAGCGTGCCAAACTAAACCGCGTTCAGAACCTGAGGCAGACGGGAAACCCATCACCTGTGGGGTATACGATGAGAGGCTGTTGGCTGCTGGCTCTGGTGTGCGGCGCGGGCCTGGCCCGCGCCGAAGGCTTCGCATTCGTTACGGAGTCGCACGTCGCGCCGATCCTGGTGGCGGCAGGCGAGCCCGAGTTCGTGCGCCTGGCGGCGGAGGATCTGGCCTCCGATGTGCTGACGATCACCGGCCGGAGGCCGGACGTGCTCCAGGGCGGCGCCGTGCCGGAGGGCGCCTGCGTGACCATCGCCACCCGGGCGGGCGGGGCGTGGGAGAGCTACCGCGTGAGCGCCGCAGGCGGACGGCTCCGTATCGAGGGCGGTGACGCGCGCGGCACGATGTTCGGCGTGTACGCGTTTATCGAGCAGGTCCTGAAGGTCGATCCGCTGGGCTTCTGGTCGGGGCGCGTGCCCGCCAAACGGGCCGAGCTGACCTGGCGCGAGGTGGCCCTTGAGGCTGGCGCGCCGTCCTTCAAGTACCGCGGCTGGTTCATTAACGACGAGGATCTGCTGACCGAGTGGCAGGAGAGCGCCGGCCGGCGCGACATCGACTACCCCTACTACGGGCAAGTCGTGAGCCGCGAAGCGATGGAGCGGGTGGCCGAGGCGCTGGTGAGGTGCCGCTTCAACCTGATCATCCCGGCCAGCTTTATCGATATCCGCAATCCGCCCGAGGCCGCGCTGATCGACGTCTGCGCGCGCCGCGGCGTGTTCGTCTCGCAGCACCATGTCGAGCCCATGGGCGTGAGCGCGTTCACGTATTTCAACTACTGGAAGGCGCGCGGCCGCGAGCTGAAATACTCCTATCACAGCCACCCGCAGGAGGTCCGCGAGGTGTGGCGCGCGGTTGCCGAACGCTGGGCGGCATACCCGAACGTGATCTGGCAGCTCGGGCTGCGCGGCGTGGCGGACCGGCCGATGTGGCAGGCGGACGCCAACGTGCCGCAGTCGGACGCCGAGCGCGGCCGGATCATCTCCGAGGCGATGGCGGATCAGGTGCGGATCCTCGACGAGGTCTGCCCGCGGCAGCCGCGCCTGCTGTCGACGACCCTGTGGGCGGAAGGCTCCGTGCTGAACCAGCAGGGCCATCTGAAGATCCCCGAGGGGACGATCGTGGTGTTCGCGGACAACTCGCCGGGCTGGAAGTGGCAGCGCGATTTCTATGAGACGCCGCGCCATCCGAAGAACACGTACGGCGTCTACTACCATCACGGGCTCATCGGGAGCGGCCCGCACCTGGCGCAGGGCGTGCCGCCGCATAAGACGCACGAGCTGCTGCGCGCGGCGGCCGAGAGGGGCGCGGGCGACTACGCGATCTTCAATGTCGCCAATGTGCGCGAGTTCGTCCTCGGCATCGACGCCACGGCTAAGATGACGTGGCGCCTGGAGGGGTACGACCCCGACGCCTGGCTGGACGCCTGGGTCGCCGAGCGGTTCTCGCTGCGGCAGCCGGAGATCGCCAACGCCTACCGGATCTACTTCAACGCGTACCAGCTTCACGATGTGCAGAAAGTCCCGTTCCTGCTGGACGGGCAGATGTTCGGCGCGGGCGGCAAGGTGCTGTCGGACATGGCCAAGAAACTCAGGGAGGGCCACGTTGGCAAGGGTGCGGACAAGGAGCGGAGCGCCGACGGCGACGCGGCCGCAGAGGTGCAGGCGAAGGCGGCGGACGCCTTTTACGAGGGCCTGAACGACATGCATCCCAAGCCGCTCGGACGGCGGACCAGCGTCAAGCGCGTGGCGGCCCAGCGGGCGGGCTTCGGGCTGGCCGCACTGCATGCGGCGGCCGCGGCGGCGCGGCTGCCGGCCGCCGAAGCGGTGACGCTGAGGGACAACCTGCTCTACCCGGCGCGCTTCATGGAGCGGACGAGCGCCTGGCTGGAGAGGCTGCTGACCGCGGCCGAGGCGCTGGACGTCGGCGACACGGCGGCTTGCGCGCGCGAGCTGGAGGCGGCCGAGGCCGCGTTCGCGGAGCTGCCGGCGCTGGCCGAGGCCTACTGCCACGGCCCCTGGAAAGAGTGGTACCGCGGGTGCAAGAAGCTGAACATCGCGGCGAAACTTGCCGCGACGCGGCAAGTGGCGAAGGCCGCGCGTGAGTGGGTCACCGATTCGCCTGCGCTGTGACCCCGGAACGCCGTGACGCACACGCGCGTCGCCCAGCCCTACCCGTTACGGCAGCGCCTCCTCATGCCATACCGATGCGCCCGCGCCGACCTCCACGACCTTGCGGAACGCGGGCGCGGAAGCGAAGGCGGGGTTCGCCCGCACCTCGCAGCGCAGGGTCTCCGGCGTCGGATTGTGCGCGAGGAAACGGACGCGCCGCGGCGAGAACACGTCCACCTCGAGCCGCAGCCCGGGGCGGTCCGCGACCAGCGGATGACCGGCCGCGAAGCGGAACCCGCCGGATTGCGGCGTAAAGGTCGTACGCAACACCTCCGAGCCGCACCTCACCAGGCGCACCCCCGACACATCCTCCACCGCGCACGTCCAGTCCGGACAGACCCCGCGCACCTCCAGCGGTATGGGGTCGCGGCGACCGGCAGCCGACACACACGTCCCGGCCGCCGCATGCTGCGCCCCCGCCCGGAGGCGGAGTACCGGCCCCGTCTCCTCAAGCGCACCCTCCGACAGGCGCACTTCAGCCACTGGCTTCATAACGCTCTCCTGCAAGCCGCGCCGCACGCGCGCCTCGCCGTACGCGCCGGGCAGCAGAAGCACCAGATGCCTGTACGTCCGGCGCTCGCCCTCCTCGAAGCCGCACGGACTGAGCCGTACCGTCAGCCGCTCGCGCACAATCCTGCCGCCCTCGCCCAGCTCGAAGGCGACGCTTTTATCGGCGGCGTCGCAAGACCCCACGAACAGGTTGGCGACGGCATGCGGCCACACGCCCGCCCAGCCGCCAGCCCGCAGCGGGTGCTCCGCCCGCCTCCCGCCCGCCAGTTCCGCAAAGGCGCCGGCCGCGTACTCGTCGCCCGCCGCATCCGCCACCGTATATCGCCACGCCGCCTCGAACTCGGGCCGCAACGCGACGTCCAGCAGCGTGACCTCCTCGACCTCCTCGCGCGGCACGCGGCGCGCCGCGCAGATCTCCGTCTCGACAGACACCGCCGTGGCGCCGCCCACCGAGGGCCTGTAGGCGGTCAGCACGGTCTCGGAGCGGAACGCCGCGCCCGCCCGCGCGAAGCTGTAGCGCACACGCGCCACGTCGGGCGAACCCTCCTCGATACGCAGCTCCGAAGTCTGGTGGCTCTCCCGCACGCCGCCGCGCAGGACGAAGCGCGGGCAGGGATGGAAGTACTTGCAGGGCTGCACCACGCCGGTCTCGTCCACGCGCGGCACGAGCGTCGAGGCGTCGAGCATCACGCCGAGCTGGCCGGCGTCCTCGCCCGTGTGCCAGTACATGTGCTGAAGGTACAGCTCGCGCTCGTCGAAGGCGAAGGCCGTGGGAGGCTTGAACACGGTCGTGATCGTGTTCTGGTTGTCTGCGCACATCGACGTGGCGAAGGCGCGCGACACCGCCTGGAAGCGCGCGCCCAGCGCCTCGCTCCCGTCACAGGCCTCCACGTGGAGCCGGTACTCGGCGCCCGCCAGGAGCCGCACCGGCTCCCGTACCTCAAACCCGCCGCCTGCCGGATGCCAGCGCCGCACAGGCGCGCGGTTGGCATAGAGCGTGACGCACGACAGCGCCCCCGTGTGGCCGACCTTGAGGTTCAGCACAAACCAGCCGGGCTCGCCGAACACAAGGCCGCCGCCCGCGCCGTAGGCGTTATAGAAGCCGTCCGCCGCCTGGAACGCCAGGATCTCGGGGCCGGACGACGCGTGCGTCATGTGCGGATGGGTCGCCACCGCGGCGGGCGAGGGCGCCGAAGAGAGCGTCAGCCAGCCCTTGGCGCGCGCCGCGGCGATGTCACCCGCCGTGCGGTACACGCCCGACACGCGCGGCTGCGGCCCGTACCCCGAGGCCGACAGCTCGGCGTAGAGGCCGCGGGCGTCCCGCACCGCTTCTGGGGCTTCACCGAACGTCATCACGTCAAACCCGCGCCAGAACCGCTGGAACCAGGGCGAGAGTCCGTCCGGCGCCGCGTGCGCGAGCGTCGGCGCCGCGTTCTGGCCGCCGGAGAACGCGCCACCGAAGAATTTCCAGAACAGCGACGCGGGGTTGCCGAAGTCCGGCTCGCCCGGAAGCGCCGACAGCGGCTGGAACGCGTAGGCGTGGACCGTTCCCGCACGTTCAGGCGCGAGACGCGCGGCCGCGGACGGCCGGTAGCGGTCGGAGAACGAGACGCCGGGAAGGGCGGCGAAAACGGGATCTGAGGCCGCGCCGCACGCCTCTTTCAGCCGCGCGAAAGAGGCCGCGTCATGCGCGCCCGCAGGATCGGTGTAGACCAGGAAGTCCAAGCCCGCGGCCCGCGCGGCCGCGGCGAGCCGCTCGACGGGCTCGCCGCCGTCGGCGGGCGAGCGTGCGCCCACCAGCCCCTTCCAGCACCGGACGGCAGGAAACCTTACGGCCGCCCCGTCGCACAGCGCGTCGGCCGCCTCGAAGAGGCTTTCGGCGTCGGCACCCGCCCGCACGCCACGCTCGTAAAGCCAGATCTCCGCCACGGCCGAGTAGGAGCCTGTGCCGCCCGCGCCGCGCGTGAAGACCGCGTCCAGGACGCCCGAGGCGTCCGCCGCGAGGCCTTCCAGGCGCACGAACCGCGGACTTTCGCGCCGGTGTAGCGCGGGTAACGCGAAGTTCCGCGAAACGCCCCCTGCCGCGACGGCCAGCTCGCGCCCGACCCCGGCGTCCACGCTCCAGAGCAACAGCCCCAGCGTGTACCGTCCGTCAGGCTCAAGGCCGGCGAAACGGTAAGTCACCGGCTTCTGCCCGACACCCCGCGCATTGGCGGCCGTCGCGTGGAAGAAGTCCTTGCCGGGCGACCGGATCAGCTCGCCCTCCGACGCGTCCGCCACGCCCCGCCCGCGGGCCGCGGTGTACGGCAGGTCGCCGAGCGCGCCGCAGTCGATGTAGCTCCTCAGGCTGTGGCCCGGAGGCGTCAGGCGCGTGAGCGCATGCCGGCGCCATGCGGATTTGCACGCGGAGACCGGAGCCTCGTCGCCCTCTAGCGGCCCGCCCTCGCGCGCCTCCGCCGTCTGAGGCCCCTCGCCCTCGCGGAAGGCGGACTCTTGCGCGAGCCTCCCCAGCAGGGCCGACATCAGGCGCAGCCCGCCCCGGTCCAGTACGAGGCCGTCGCCGAACGCCGGATGGCAGGCCTCCCACACGAAGTACTCCGACGAGGTCGTGAAGAGCGCAAGGCGGCCCGCGCCCACGCTCCGGACCGCGAGCACGGGCGGCCGCGCCGGCCAGCGACCGGGCGTACGCCCGCCCTTCAGCCAGGCGGCGTGCGGGTAGGAGGCCGCGCCCTCGCCCGCAGTGACCAGCACCTGCCAGTCCGCCGAGAACGCCGCCGTGTGCGTGCGTATGTACGCGTCGGTGTAGTCCAGCGGCAACAGCAGTTCGGTCGCGCCGCCGGTGTACGGCGAGGGCGCCACGTCCTCCGTGCGCAGCAGCCGGTACCCCACCGACTGGGGCAGCCGCAGCTCCTGCGCCGCCGCGCGCGGCACCTCCTTCAGCAGCTCCGCGCCGAACCGGGAGAGGAACGGGTTCTGCATCATGTCGAAGTCGGCCGTGCCGTAGTAGCTGGGGCCCGAGAAGAAGAGGAACGAGCCGCCCGCCCCCAGGTACTCCTCGACCGCCGCGCCGAACGGCCCCCTGAAGACCGACGTGCCCTGGTGAAGCTGCGCGAGCATGCCGACGACCACCGGGAAGCGGCGCAGCGTCTCGGCCGAGGCCTCCTCATAGTAGCCGAAGCTCAGGGCGAAGCCCGCCTCGCGGTAGCGCGCCAGCGCCGCGGCGTCAATGTGCGTAAGGCCTTGCGCGCGCGCGTCGCGGGCGGCGAGGCAGAGCACAGGCACCGGCTTGACCGCGCCCGCGCCGCTCCTGAGAGCGATCAAGCAGCACAACAAGGCCAGCGCAAGCGCGCTCCAGCATGGGCGGGTGCGCATCGGTCACTGCACCGCGATCAGCGTGCCGACGTGGTAACGGAAGTTCGACAGGATCACGTTACCCGTCGCCGTCTCGTACGTCACGTCCACATCCCGCAGCGGGGGCACGGGCACTACGGCGGTGAACCGCCCACTCAGCGAGCCCGCGTCGATGACCGTCAGCGTGCCGTTGTAGAGCTTGTACGGGACAGCCACCTCCAGCGTGCCCGCCAGCGTCGCCTGGTTCTGCACCGCGATCTTCGACACGCCCCCGTCCGCGATCTCGAACCGCACCGTCGCGTGGGTCGTGGCCACGAACGTCTTGCTCGCGATGACGGCGTTCGTGCCCACGATCTCGAAGCGCGCTTTCGAATTGGCCTCCTCGCCGAGCTGCAGGTTCGCCTCCACGGCCAGGCTGCCGCCCGCAAGGCGGTACACGCCGGAACTGCCTGACCTGCGCGACACCGTGAGCCAGTTCCTCACCCGGACTGCGCCGTTGCTCTGCAGCAGCGACCCCTTCCCGTACTCGCCCACGTAACCATGGTTGTCGGCGTTGGTCAGCGACAGCGCTCCTCCGGTCATCACGTAGGCGCCGGAAGAGCCTGACGAACGCCCGATGAAGAGGTACTTCTTGAGCGTCACGTCGCCGCCCGACTGCCAGACCGTACCCGTCCCGTTATAGCCCACGTCCCATCCCTCGGCGGTGGTCGTCAGGGAACCGCTCTCGATGAACGCCTCACCCCCGCCGCAGCCTTCTCGCCCATCGTGAACTGGCCCGCGCTGACGCTGCCGCCGCAAAGCCGGAACATCCCCCGGCCCCCAGCCTCCTTGCCGACGTTGAAGATCTTCGCGACCTTCGCCACGCCGTTGCTCGCGATAAAGCTCCCCTTGCCGTTGTGCCCGACCGACACATAGGTCGCATTCGTGAACAGGAGCTCGCCTCCGTCCAGCACATAGGTTCCGTTTCCGGTCGCCGTACGCCCCACGTACAGATACTTGTCTTTGTAGAGTTCGCCCAGCACGCCGCCGGTCTGGTAGAACACGCCGGTGCCGTTATATCCGACGGTCATCTCGGCGGCCAGCCCGTTCCCCGCCAGATAGCCGCCCCTCAGCTCATAGCGGCCGTTGCCCGTCACGCCCTCGCCTACCGTGAGGAAGCTTGAGTAGGTGTTGGTCGTGCCGTCCCACTGGATAAAAGTACCGCGTCCGTCGCGTCCGATGTTCTGCGAGGTCGCCGAGGCGAGCGTGCCCGTCGTCAGGTACACCGCGCCGATCTCGCCGCTGCCGTAACCCGCCACCAGGTTGCCGCAGACCGCGCCGGGCTGCGTGATACGGACTGTGCGCCCCTCGAACGTGATCATCGCCGTGTTGGCCGCGCCGGGAACGACGCCACCGCCCCAGTTTGCTGGAGCCTCCCAGAGGCCGTCGGTGACTTCGAAGTACACCGTCTGACCCGAACAGACCGCAGCCGTCACGACACAAGCGAACAGCACGCCCCAAGCATCACGTTTCATACGTCCCCCCTGACTCGACGGATTTCATACACAGCCCTTTACTGAATATAGTATCTGTCTAGGGGCCGTTGTGCGTCAATCGCTTATTTGAGCGCCCGCGCGGGCCGCCACGGCCAAGCGCGGCTCATGGGCGCCGCAGAAGGGGCGAGGCGCGCCGGCAGAGCTGCAGGGCGACGCCCCACGGGTCGCGCAGCATGATGAGCTGGGAACCGTCCGGCAGGCGCGCCTCCTCGACCAGCGTGGCGCCCGCACGGATGAGCCGCTGCGCGTCCTCCGCCGGGTTCTCGCTCGCCAGCGCAAGATGGAAGAGCAACGGGTTCATCTCACGGTAAGCCGGAACCTGCTCCGGAGGATTGCAGTAGATCTCCAGCACGGTGGCGTCGGCGTCCGCGAGAAAATGCGTCTGGGCGGGCTGCGGAAGGTGCCGGACGATGCGGAAGCCGCAATGCCTGCAGTACCACTCCGCCATGGCTACGGGGTCGGCGACGTTAAAGGCGATATGCTCGATCTTCATACTGAGTTAACACGCCTTATAGCCGTCCACATCCTTGAAGTCGACGACGTATGCGGTTCCGTCCGCCAAGGTCAGGGTAGCGCCCAGAACCGAGCCTGAGGGCAAGACATCCAGCACCTGGAAGTCCCGGATCGGCGATAGCTCCTCCTCGCCCCACGGCGCGTCATCCGTCTTATGCAACAGCACCGAGACCATCAGCTCCAGAGCCGGGTTTGGGGCCGTGCGCTTGCGATAGGCGCCGAGCACCGTGCTCTCCTCCGCCTCCGCATTGAAACCGCGATGCGCCTGCGCCCGCACCGTGTCCCAGCCGCTGTACGCGAGGAAGGCGACCTGCCGGCCCGGGATCGCCGCCGTGAGCCCTTTCCGCGCCGCATTCCCGACGTCCCGCACCACCGCCTCGCGGCCGCCGACATGCGGCAGCCCGTAATGCCCGAGCGTCAGCTCATGCTCGAACGCGAGCCGGCAGCGGTCCACGCGGATGACGCCGCCGGGGATCGTGATCTCCGCGAGGTCGATGATGTAGCCGACGCCGTTGTTCGGGGGCTTGCGCATCAGCAACTGGCGGTAGAGCACGTTGTCCCGCACGCCGTTGAAGAGGATGCTTTGCGCCGTCGAGAAGCCGGCGCCCTTCGAGGCGGCGTTATCCACGGCGCGCCCTGTGAGATAGAAGTTGATGTCCACGCCGCGCAAGTCACGCGGGTCGAGGCTGCGGAAGCTGTACTCCTGCGCGGTTCCACCCTGCGGGTTGTGATCCTCCCACGGGAAATGGGTGTTGAACACGAGCTTCGAGTAGTTGTGGTCGTCGTCGTAGACCTTGCCGGAGACGATCTCCGATGTGCCGGTGCTGCCGTGGTTGACCAGCGTGAGGCCGGGTTTCTCAAGCACGGTGCGCCTAGACCGCCGGCCCAGCTCCGGCCACGTGCCGTCGTTCTCCGTGGCGATCCAGAAGGGCGAGTCCTCCGGCAGCGCGAGCGCGATGAAGGGCAGGAACATGATGAAGGGGCTTGCCGGACAACTGTAGTTCTGAATCGCAAACTCGCGGTGGCCATAGAAGCCGAGCGAGGGGATGTCGTTCACAAAGAAGTCCTCGCGCGTGGTGAACTGCAGCAGCGAGCCTGAGCAGAGCCTGCGCGCCCAGCCCGGATCGAGCGGCTTGGAACGGAGCAGGAAGGAAGCCGGGAAGCCGCCCGAGATCCAGAGGCGGTAGCAGATACTCCGCGCCCACATGTTGATAAACCCGTCGCGGCCGAAGAAGTTCGGATAGGTCTTGAACAGCTCGTCGAAGCTCCTCTCCAGCACGGCGGCGATCTCGGGGTAGTGCGTGTCTCCGAACGCGCGGTTCCAGATGGTGCCGTAAACCACGAACAGGCTGATGGTGTAGTAGTTGTAGCTCTGCTCAAGATACCAGCCGTTGCCCGCGTGATAGGAGGCGACCCACAGCAGGTGGCTCTTCAGAAGCTCGTCGTCAATCGCGTAGCCCTTGAGCTTGAGCCAGGAGAGCGCGCAGATATTGAACAGGCGCCAGTTGTTCTGCGTCGTGCGATGGTGCGCCCACTTGGAGATCGTCAAGGCGATGTCGTCCTGCTGTTGCCGGGTCCAATGCGGCCAGAGCACATCCGGCATCAGCAGCAGGGTCTTGGCCCAGCCGCCGAACTCACAGGTGAACTGGTAGGTCGCGTCCGGCAGCTCCTCCGGCAGCGGCAGACTGTTGGGGTGGCCCGGCGTGAGCGCCCCGAGAAAATGCCGGAGGTAATAGTCGCGCAGCTTGATGCCGCAGAGGGTGATCTCCGGCTCCACGTGTATCAGGGGGCCCGCCAGATTGAACGTGCGCTCCAGCGCCTCGAACTCGTGCGAGCGCGTTCGCCAGGGGGGGGCGCCCGGCTGCGGATACGACTTGCTCCCCGGGATCGTAGGGAAGAGGATCGGCTGGTCGGGCGACTTCACATGCCGGAACGCGCGCTCCAGTATGTACTTCGCGCAGTCGATGTAATGACGCCGGGTCATCCCCGTCATCGGGCTCAAGCGGTAGTCAGGCTCTTCAACACGGTAACAGGGCTTCATAACGGGGCCATCCGCTCTCCCTCTCAGGTCACACGCGGACACTGGGTTACCTGACCCGGATCAGCGTGCCGCGTCCGGCGATCCTGAGCACGAGCGACTCGCCCTCGACGCTCAGCCCGTACTGATAACCCGCAGCGGTCGGCACGGCGGACGCGTCCACCCTCCAGCCGGCCAGGTTACCCTTGCCGGTTAACGTGCCGCCCGCCTCCAGAACCGTGTAGACGCCCGCGCGGAGTTCTCCCAGCACCACGGTGCCGGTCGCGGCCAGCGCGATATCTCCGGCCGCGCTCACCGCCGCCACGCCCGGCGCGGGCAGCGTGTCCAGCCGGATGACCGTCCCCGTGTCCGCCGCTGAAGCATAGGAGTCGAGTGTCAGGCTGCCGGTCAGCGTCAGACCTGCCGCCGTCGGCGCCAGTTCGCGTGCGAGCACGCTCGCGCCGCTGACCGCGCCGGCTCCGCGCAGCACCAGCAGATCCTGATCCGGCGCGCGATACGTGGGCAGCAGCCGGGCGAACCACTTCCAGGAGAGGTAGGCGTCGTTGGCGCGGTTCTGCGCCTCGGTCAGCGCCGTCCCGTTGTAGACCAGCACCTCGCCCAGACGCTGCCCGCCCGAACGCGTGCCGTAAGGCTGTCCGACGCGCTCGCTCGCAAACGCTGCGGCCCAGGTCGGCCCCGTCGTGCGCAGCGAAAGCAGGTGATAGCCGGGCGACGGGAAACCCTCGGTGAAGCCGGGCGATGTCATCGGAACGCCGTTCATATAGGTGGTGCCGTCCACGATGTTCTTCTGCAATTCGCGGTTATAGAAGCGCGTGCCGGACCAGAGCGGCGTGCGGTAGTCGCCGTAACCGTAGTTGTTGGTGTAGGGCGCGGCCGTGGTGTCGCTGTAACGGAAGTAATCGATGTGGCCGTTCTTGTAATCACCCAGCATCTGGCCGCCGCCGTTGTGGGCGCCGATCACCCAGTGCACGGCCCGCACGTCGGTCAGGCGCGCCGACCAGGTCATGCCCCGTTCGTCCAAGTTGTTCGCGCCCAGCGGCCCGAAGTTCACGACCGGCAGGCCGTTGAGTTCGTTGTGGAGGATCGCCGGCATATTGCTCGACACCGCGTACATCAGGCCCGGCGTGCCGTCGCGCACGGTTCGCTTGTCCAGCCACACCAGCTTGTTCGCCGCGTTGGTCGTCAGCGACCCGCTCTGGCTCGCGTCCACCCAGAAGGTCGGCGCCAGCGTCGGGCCCGCGGGCACCAGATTGACGCGATCATTGCTGATGTTCAGCGTGCCGCCCGCGTTATCGATGACGCCCTCGAAGCCGTGCAGATCCGCGACGGTCAACGTCGCGCCTGCGGCCACCGCCAGCGCGCTATCGCCGGTCAGTGCCGCCGCCGTCAGCGTCTTGCCCGCCGCCACATTCAGCGCAGTGCCCTCGAGGCGCAGCGTACCGGGCACGGTCAGGCTCTCCGTGACGTTCAGCGTGCCGCGCACGAAGGTCACGCTGTTCGAGAAGGCCTGGCCCGCGATGCCGAGCGTCAGTACGGAACCCTGGCCCAGATCCAGGCGCGCGGCGCTGCGCACGTCGAAGAGCGACGGAGTGAGCATCGTGCCGTCCGGCAGGATCAACCCCTCGTTGAGGAGCGCAAAGCGTCCGACGTTCGTCAGGCTGTCGAGCACCTGCAGCGTGCCGCCCTGCAAGATCACGCGGCCGCCAGTGGTCGTCGCCAACTGCCGCACCGCCGTGGTGCGGCCGGCGGGCAAGACGACCGCGCGGTCGCCGGACGGCGTCAGGTTGACGACCGTGAGCGTGCCGCCCGTCGGCAGCGTCAGCGTGCCGGCCGTATGGGTCAGGTTGCTGACGGTCAGCGCGACCCCCGCAGCCAAGCTCCACCCCAGCGAGCCGGCGCCTTGAGTCCGCAGGTCGTTGACGGTCAACGGACCTGAGCCCGTCAGCGCCAACCCGCCATTTTCAAGCACGACTTGCGGCACGAGGCCGGCGAAGACGTCAGACGACGCGGTCAGCGTACCACCCTCCCCGAGCCAAACCCGCGTGCCGATGGAGACGAAGCCCGTCCCCGACCGCGTGAGCGTCCCGCGCCCGTTCAGCGTCGCGACCTGCACGTTGCGGCCGTCGGTCGCGAGGTCGAGATTCAGCGCGCTTCCATACGGTCTCAGCAGCGCGACACTTGCGGTGACCGGGCCGGAGAAGCCCCACACGCCCGTGGCGCGGACTTCGCCCAACGCGACCGGGATTTCGGCGCCGCCCGTCACGGTCAGCGTCGCCTGGTTCACGATGTCTGCGGTGTAAACGTCCAAGGATGCGGCACCGGTCACGCGCCAGGTCCCGTAGCCCTCCCAGGCACCCGCCGCCACCGGCACCGCCGGCGCGCTCAAGGTCAGATCGTCTCCAAACGCCGTCCTGACGCCGCCGAGCGCAAGGGAGGTGCCGCCGGCCACCGCGACGGTGCCGGTGCCGGAAATCAGGCTCAGTCCGACCGCCCCTGAGGCCGCCGCCGCGTCGACGCTCACAGCGACGCCGTTCTCGACGCGCAGCTCGCCCACGTCGTAGGGCAAGGCGGTGCGCGCCTCGTTGCCCAGCGTGACGCCGGACACGGCCACCACGAGCCGGTCGATCCGCGAGACGCCCGCCAGCGCGTTCGTCAGCGCCAGCCCTTCCGCATCCAGCCGCAGTTCGTCGACGAGCACCTCGCCGCCCTGAATCTCGAAGCGCGCAGCCGCCCCGCCGAGGCGCACGCGGCGCGCCCGCACCGCACTACCGAACCACTTGGCCTGCAGATAGGCCTCCGTCGCGGCAATCTCCGCATCCGTCAGGGCATTGGTGAAGACCAGCGCCTCGGCCAACCGCTGGCAGCCGGAGCGCGTAAACGACTGGCTCGTCCGCTCTGACGCGAAAGTCCTCGCTACGGTATCTCCGGCCGTACGCACGGAGACAAGATGGTAGTCCGGCGTAGGGAACCCGTTGCGGAAGGCGTCGACCGCCTGGCCGTTGATCCGCGTGCTGCCGTTCTGTACGTTACGGATGTTGTCGCGGTTCTGGTTCGCGAACTTCAGGCTGAACAGCGGCGCATAGAAGATGTCGGTCGGCACGTCGAAGCCCGAACCCGCAGGGACCTCACCGCGCAGATAGTCGATCAGCGACTCGTCGCCCAGCAGTCCGCCGCCGCCCTCCTGTGCGCCGATGACCCAGAAGACCGTGCGCACCTGGGTCAGCCGCTTGTTCCACACCATGCCCTTGTACGTGTTGGATGCGGGCGAAACGAACCGCACCACGCTGCGCCCCTGCAGCTCCGGATCGGCGGCGACGACCGTCGGCTGCACATTCGTCGCGATCGCCTTCATGTCATAAGGACCGGCCTCGTTATAGCGACGGTCGCGCCACTCCAGCTTGCCGCCGACCGTCACCAACGACCCGGCTTCCGAAGCGTCCACCCAGAACGCCGGCTCGCCGGATGCGAAAGTCGGGGAGGCCGAAGCGGTCTGCGGCTGAGCCGTCACCCTCCCGCCCTCGATATCGAAGCTGAGATCCGTCGCCAGGCTGCCGATCGCCACCGTCCCGGCCGTCAGACGCAGCGTGCCGCGTCCCGTCGCGACGCCCACGGCCAGCGTGCTCGCCGCATCCACTTCCGGCGTGAACACGCTGCCCGCGCCCAAGTCCAGCGACGCCACGTTGGTGACCGCCGAGCCGCCGGCCAGGGCGATTCCGACCGACGCGCCTGCGGCGACATGCACGTCACCCAACGCCAACGCCCCGCCCCCGGCCACGGTCAGCACGCCTCCGGCGAGCGTCAGCTCGTCCACCGTCACAAGGCCGCCCGCCGTTGAGAACGTCTGCGCGCCAGAGACTGTCAGCCGACTGATCACGGTAACGCCTGAGTTCAGCGTCGTGCCGGACTCGGCCGAAACACTACCCGTGAAACCCGTATCGTCCACCACGCCGAAAGTGCCGCCGCCCGCCACGGTCAGCGTGCCGCCGCCCGTGAGCGCGCCGATCGCGACCGTACCCGCGCATGACAGCGTCACCTCCGCGCCCGCCGGCACGTCGAGCGCGAGCACGGTCAGATAGTCGTTGTCCGGCAGCGTCAGCGTTCCGCCTTCGAGGGTCAGCGAACTGAGCGTCAGCCCGGTTTCGGCAGCGGTCACCGCCGCGTCTCCCGTGACTTCAAGCGCACCCGCGGTGTTGGCGAGATCAAGCGAGGTGCCTGCGGCGAGCCGTACGGCCAGCCCCGCCTCGCCGGTCAGATTGCTCGCGACCACTGCGCCCGTCCCGACCTCCAGCGTACCCGTGAAGCCGCTCTGGTCGCCGCCGAACAGCAGCGTGCCGACACCCCTCTTCGTCAGTGTCGCCGCGCCGGTCAGCGGGGTGAGCGCCGCGACGTGATTCGTACCGATGTCGAGCGTCGAAGCCGCATCCGCGAACACGCGCAGGCCCGCACCGGTGAAGAAGGAACTCGCCTGACCCGTCAGCTCGAGCGTGCCACCCTGGAAACGGAACTCCAGCGCGCCGGCGAGCGTATGCACACTCGGCGTGCGCAGCGCGCCGCCCGGCTTCAGGTAGACGCGCCCCAAACCCAGGGGCGTGCCGCGCGACAGGTGCGTGGTCGCGGTCACGACCGCGTTGCTGCCGATTTCGAAGTCGTTGGTCGTGGCGTGGTTGTTCGCGCCGTCACGCCAGCCGAACCAGATTTTGTCCACGTTCACCATGGCGGGCGCGCCGTTGGTTCCTGCGACCACCAACGTCGCGGGCTGCTTGGTGCCGATGTAAATGCCCGCGTTCGCCACCGCGCCAGTGGCCGCGAACGTGCCGCCCAAAATCTCGACGCGCGCGCTGCCCTGAAGCGCGGTGCCGGCCGTGTAACCGATCAGCAGCACCGCCTCGCCGCTGCCGCCGCAGTTGACCGTACCGGAGGTCATACGGAACAACGCGCCGTCGGCCAGGAGGTTGCCGCCGAGCCGGAGGATCTTGGTTTCAACCCGGCCGCCGTCCACGATCAACGCGCCCGTGCCGTCCACAAAGGTGTCCACGCCCGAGGCCGTCCGAAGCGCCCCGGCCGCCGCGACCCGTGCCACGCCCGCCTCAATCACCGGCGAGGTGAGAAAGGCGCGCTCCGCCGCGACGACCAGTTCGCCGGGACCCCGCTTGGTCACGTTGCCGCTTCCCGGGGTCGTCCCCGGCACGCCCAGCGTCAGGACGCCGCCCAGATTCGTGATCACGCCGCCGAGCGTCAGCGCGCTGGTTCCGGGCGTACCCGGCAGGAGGCTCCAGTCGCCGCCGCCGAAAACCAGCCCTCCGGTCTGGGAGCGGTCGCCATCGAGCGTCACGGCCAACGTGCCGGAATGCGCGTTGGTGAACGCCACCTGCGCCGTTCCCGCCGGCACTGCGCCGCCGCTCCAGTTGCCCGCCACACCCCAGCTCCCGTCAGCCGGACTCACCCAGCTCTGTGCCACGCCCACCCCTGCCGCCAACGCACACACCGCCATCGCCGCATTACGCATGACCCGTTTCATCCCGTGCCTCCATCTCCGAGCGTTACTCCGCCGCACAAGCCCTTAACCGTATACCGTCCGCAGCATCACCTCGCGCAAACCCAGCTCCAACATCCAGGATGATCATAATGCGCACCGAAAAAGTTTCCCATTGCATTTCCCGGTCAAATTGGTGCAATATTTTGTCATGGGTGTGGCACGGTCAACACTTGCGCAGCGGAATATCCTGATTCTGATGGAGTGGTACGATCACCGTATCCGCCAGGGGATCGGCCGTTATGCGCGGGAGCATGACTGGCATCTGACCGTCGACGAGCGCACGCTTGTCCCGCGCGGCTGGGAGGGCGACGGTGTCCTGACCGTCTTCTACCGGCGCCGCGACCTCACCGCCTATGTCCGGCGGCTCGACATCCCCGTCGTCGACTTGGGCCTGTACCGTCCTGACATCGACCTGCCGCGGGTCGCGGGCGACCACACCCGTATCGGCAGCCTTGCGGCCGAGCACTTCTCGGAGCGCGGCTTCCGCAACGCGGCCTGGTTCTCGACCGACTTCTCACCGATTCACAACCTCCGCCTGCGCGGCTTCTGCGAGACCTGCGCCGCACAGGGCCTGAACGCGCCTCTGGTCTGGGTCTGGGAGAAGGCCTGCGCGGACTCGCCCGACAGTTGGAAGCGCATGCGGCAGTGGCTCGAACGGCACCTGCGCGCCGCGCCCAAGCCGCTCGCCGTCTTTGCGCACAACGATTACGACGCCTCCAAGATCGAGGACGTCTGTCGCGCGGCGGGCATCGCCGTTCCCGAGGAGGTCGCCATCCTCGGTGTGGACGACAACGAGCTGATCTGCCTGAACCAGCCCGTGCCGCTCTCCAGCATCGCGCACGACCTGGTGCGTGTCGGCTACGAGGGGGCGGCCCTGCTCGACCGGCTGATCGGCGGCGTCCCCGCTCCGGACCGTCCCCTGCTCATTCCGCCGGCCGGCGTGATGCTCCGGCGCAGCACCGACCTGACCGCCATCAGCATCCCGGCCGTGCGCCTTGCGGTGCGTTTCCTGAAGGACAACATCGGCCGCAGCTTCGGCATCGAGGAGGTGGCCGCTGCCGCCGGCGTCTCGCGCAGCACGCTTGACCGGCTCTTCCTGCAGCACCTCAACCGCTCCGTGCACGCCGAAGTGCTGCGGATCCGCCTGGCCGCCGTCAAGCACCTGCTGACGCACACCGATGCCGCGCTGCAGGAGGTCGCGCGGCGCACCGGCTTCTGCCACGCGCAGTATCTGAACAATGTCTTTGCCCAGGCGGAGGGCATGACCCCGCGCGCCTACCGGATGCGTTACGCCCTGCCGCATCTGGCGCAACCGCCCGCTTCCGCTACACGGTCACTGTCGAGCGGTTGACCGAAAGCATCTCCCGCAGTTTAGGGAGCGGCCCCACGGCGTCGCCGAGTCAACTGGCGGCGAGCGCGTTGTTCCGCCCCCAAGCCAGCATCTCTGCGATCATACCGGCGTGCGACTGGCTGAGTGGTATTCCTTCGCTGAGTGCAGCTTCGAGGTCGGCCTGGCTGACGGGCCGGGCGTTGTCGGAGAAGGCCTGAAACATGGCGGTGACCACCGCCTCGGCGATCTCGGCCCCCGAAAAGCCCTGTGAGGCGCGGATCAGGGCCGCGCGGTCGAGGCCGTCGGCGACCTTGCGCGGCCGCTTGAGATGGATGTCCCAGATGGAGCCGCGCTCCGCCTCGTGCGGCAGCCCGACGAAAAAGATCTCGTCGAAGCGGCCCTTGCGGGTGAACTCGGGGGGTAGCTGCCGCACGTTGTTCGCGGTCGCGATGACGAAGACCGGCGCGCGCCGCTCGGAGAGCCAGTTCAGAAAGAGCCCGAACATACGCTGGCTGACGCCGCTGTCCTGAGCGCCTCCCAACCCCGAGAACGCTTTCTCCAACTCGTCGATCCACAGCACGCAGGGCGCGGCCGCCTCGGCGGTCTGCAAGGCGGTCCGCAGCCGCCGTTCCGATTCGCCGAGCAGCGAGCCGCGCAGGCGGCCCATGTCGAGCCGCAGCAGCGGGGTCTGCCAGTCGGCCGCCAGCGCCTTGGCGCTCAGGCTCTTGCCGCACCCCGGCACGCCGACCAGCACGGCGCCGCGCGGCGGCCGCAGGCCGAAGCGCATCCCTTCCGGCGAGAAGGCCCGGCGCCGCGAGCGGAACCAGTTCTTCAGGTTGGCCAGTCCGCCGACGTCGTCGAAGGTGACGTCCGGCTCCACGAACTCGAGCACGCCCGACTTGCGCACGGCCTGCTGTTTCTGCCGCACGACTTCGGTCACGCACTCGGGGCCGAGCCCGCCCCGCGCCACGGCCGCGCGCCGCAGCACCCGCTCGGCCTCGCGCTCCGTCAGCCCGACCACCGCCCGCGCCAGCGACTCGCGCAGCGCGCCGTCGAGCGCCGGCGCCCCGGCACCCGCCGCCTCGCCGTGCACCGCCTCGACCACCTGGCGCAGCCGCTCCATCTCCGGCGGCGGGTACGACACCAGCGTGGCGTCGGCTTCCAGCTCCTGCGGCAGCGACGCCACAGGCGAGACGAAGACCAGGCTCTTGCGCTGCCGCTTGACGGTCCAGATCGCGTCGCGGATCAGGCGCACGCTGACGGGCGTGAAGTGGCGGTGCATGTCCAGAAACACGAAGAGGCCGCTCTCGCGCGTCTGGATCACCCCCTGCAGCGCCGCGATCGGGTCGCCGACCGTCTGCTGCACCACGCGCCCCTGCCGGTCGCACAGGCCGCGCGTCTCGCTCCAGACGAACAGCTCGGCCGCCTGCCCCCCCGCCGCCAGGGTCTCGCGTATGCGCTCGAGCGAGGCCAGCACACGCGCCTCCTCGTGCGACTCGATAAAGAGCAGCGGGAAATGCGACCGCAGCAGTACCTCGATCTCGCCCTCGAACGGGCTGACCGCGCCAGCATGCACCAGCACCGCCTCCAGATCTGAGGCGAAGTCGCCGGCCTTGGCGTAACGCTTGTCGGGATCCTTTTCCAGCACACGCCGCATTACCCCCACCAGCCGGCGGTCCATGGCGCCGCCCTCGAGCGCGTCGAGCGCCGGCGCCTCGTAGAGGATGTTGTGCATCAGCGAGGCCTCGTCGCGGGCCACGAACGGCAGCGTGTTGGCCACCATCTGGTAGAAGGTCACGCCCAGCGCCCATACGTCGGCCTTCATGCCAGCCGCCCCGCCGAACTGCTCCGGGGCCATGTAGCCCACCGAGCCCACCCGCGACTGCGCCAGGTACTGCGAATGCGCCATCAGCCGCGCCAGCCCGAAATCCAAGAGCCGCACGCGGGGCGGCGCGCCCGCGCCTGCCGCCTCCAGCATCAGGTTCCCCGGCTTGACGTCGCGGTGGAAGCGCAGGTTCGCGTGTACGTAGTCGAGCGCGTCCGCAGCCTGCCTGACGATCCCGACCGCCTCCGGCAGCGGAAGCGGTCCCCGGCGTTTCAGCGTCTCTGAGAGCGTCTCGCCCTCGACCAGCTCGGTGAGGACGTAGAGCGTGCCGCCGCTCTCCCTCACGCCGAAGAAGCGCACGATCGCGGGATGGTCGAGCGACTGCGCGATGGCGCACTCCTTCTCGAGCATGGCGCGCGACTCCGCATCCTGCGCGTGCGGCACGCACAGCGCCACCTGCTCCGGCAGGCCGTTCGCGGCCGCCGCCGTGTTGCGGGCCCGGTAGACGGTCTTGAACCCGCCCCGCCCCAGCGTCTCACCGACCACGAAATCGCCGATTTTCGTCTGCATCAGAACCTCCTTTGGGGATCAGTTTAAAGTAGAAAGCGAAAAGTAGTAAGTGGAAAGGCAGAGAGCCACTTGCGAGGTTCGCCGCGCCAGCATTCCCTCGCCGGGGGGTGAGCGTCCCCGCCAGCCGTCGCACCGCCTGCACAACAGCTCGTCAGAGCCTCGCCCTCCAAGCCTTCGCCTTTCCTCTCAAGCCTTTCCATTCCCGACATCCTCACTTCAGCGTTAAGAGCTGAGCGTTCAACGTTGAGCGTTCACCTCTCTCCCACTTTCCACTTTCTACTTTCTACTTCCCGCTTTCCACTCGCCTCTCTCCAAAAACCGACGCGCTTTGCGCGTCCCTCCGTCGCCGGGCTCGACGCTACCGCGTCGCCGCTACCGCGGACCGCCCGGCCCCCGTCCCATGCCACTCTCCGCTCTCCCACTTCCCAGTTTCCAGTTTCCAGTTTCAATTCTCCAATCCCTCACCGGCGGGCTACCGCCACGCCCTTCTTTTTGCACAAGTCGGCAAGGGTCAGCGAACTGCCCTCACGAGGCGGAAGCCCAGATAGCCGCCGCGGAAGGCGGGGTCGATCCTGTAGCGGCGCGCCCCCCGGAAGTGCGACGCGACGTCGTAGCTCCAACCGCCGCCGCGGTTGACGCGGTAGGAGCCAGTCGAGGGACCACCCGGGTTCTTCGCCGCCCCCGCCTCCTTGTAGTACTTTTCCCCGTACCAGTCCCGGCACCACTCCCACACGTTCCCGCTCTGGTTCAAGGTCCCGTACCCCGAAGCGCCCGCCGGGTATTCCCATACCGCGCACGTCGTTCCGCTGCCCTTGTTCTTGTCGTTCCGGCACTTCTTCTCGTCCCAGTCGTTCCCCCACGGGTAGATCAGACCCGCCGGCCCGCGCGCCGCCTTCTCCCACTGCGCCTCCGTCGGCAGCGCGCACCCCGCCCACGCCGCGTACGCCGCAGCGTCGTCCCAGCTCACATCCACCACCGGGTGGCCGGCCAAGGACGCCTCCTTCCACTTCGTGCCGCCCGGCTCGCACCCCTTGCCCTCCCGCACGAACCGCGCGTACTGCGCGTTCGTCACGCAGGTCACCCCGATGTAATAGGCGTCCACCCACACCCGGTGTTTCGGGCAGTCCGCGTCCCGCCCGTCGCCCATCTCGAACTCGCCAGCGGGCACCAGCACCATGACGCTCCCGTCCTTCGCGTTCCGCGCCAGCGGCGGCACCTGCCGGTAGCCCGCGTCGGCCCCGGCGTCCCGGATCACGAACCGTCCCTCCCGCAGGCCGAACCCGGCGCCCCGGTCCAGCACCTGCCCGTCCTCTCCGTATTCGCGTTCACTCGCGTTCATTCGCGGCTCCTTCCGTTGCATCCACCCACATACACAAGGTCGGTCATGCTGTCCTCACGAGGCGGAAGCCCCGAGCGCCGTCGCGGCCGACGGGGAGGAACCAGAGGCGGCGCGCCCCCCGGCAGGCCGAGGCGCCGCCACCGCGCCAACCGCCACCACGAATGACGCGGAACGCGCCCATACTCGGCCCCTCGGGATTCCTCCCCGCCCAAGCCTCCGTGTAGGACTCCCTCCCGTACCAGTCCCAACACCACTCCAACACATTGCCGCTCTGGTTCAGCGTCCCGTATCCCGACGCCCCCGCCGGGTACTCCCAAACCGCGCACGTCGTTCCGCTGCCCTTGTTCTTGTCGTTCCGGCACTTCTTCTCGTCCCACTTGTTCCCCCACGGGTAGACCAGCCCCGCCGGCCCGCGCGCCGCCTTCTCCCACTGCGCCTCCGTCGGCAGCGCGCACCCCGCCCATTTCGCGTACGCCGCCGCGTCGTCCCAGCTCACGTTCACCACCGGGTGATCCTCTCTCCCACTTTCCACTTTCCACTTTCTACTTTCTACTTCTTCCACATACCGCGCGTACTGCGCGTTCGTCACACAGCACACACCGATGTAATACGCGTCGAGGCTAACCCGGTGCTTCGGGCAGTCCGCGTCCCGCCCGTCCCCCATCTCGAACTCGCCAGCGGGCACCAGCACCATGACGCTCCCGTCCTTCACGTTCCGTACGAGCGGCCGCACCTGCCGGTAGCCGCGCTCGGGATCTTCGACGATCAAACGCCCCTCCCAAAACCCGAACCCGTCCCGGTCCAAAAACGAACCGTCCTCTCCGTATTCGCGTTCCTTCGTGTTCATTCGCGGCCCCTCCTCCTACCGCAGTTCGATGAGCCGCTCTCCGCGGATCATATCGCATTTGACCTCGTCCGCCGGGTCGGCGCGCGAGGCGTTGCGGGCCTCGCCGTTGACCACCAGTTTGCGCAGCTTCTCGATGTGCCCCGCGCGCGACTTGGCCAGCGGCACCATCTCGCCGACGCTGCGGACCAGGTCGTCCGTATCCACCTCGCGCTCGCCGTCCATGAAGGCCGGGAACAGGGCGTCCTTGACCACCGCCTCGAGTTCCGCGCCGACGAACCCCTCGGAGGCCTTGACCACGCGCTCGAGCGCGAAGCGCTGGGTCACCATCGTGTAGCCGCGCTTCTCAAGATGCACCTTGAGGATCGCGGCCCGCTCCGCGCGCGTCGGCAGGTCGAGGAAGAAGACCTCGTCGAAACGCCCCTTGCGCAGAAACTCCGGCGGCAGCCGCTCGACGTCGTTGGCCGTCGCAATCACGCACACCGGCTTGCGCTTCTCCTGCATCCAGGTCAGGAAGGTGCCCAGCACGCGGGCGGCGGTGCCGCTGTCCCCGCCCGACCCCGCAAAGGCCTTCTCGATCTCGTCCACCCAGAGGATACAGGGCGAGACCAGTTCGGAGATCTCGATCGCCTCGCGGATGTTGCGCTCGGACGAGCCCAGCACGCCGCCGAAAACCGCGCCCATGTCCAGCCGCAGCAGCGGCATGCGCCACAGCGAGGCGCAGACCTTGGCGCAGAGGCTCTTGCCGGTTCCGGGAATCCCCACCAGCGCCACGCCGCGCGGCGCGTCCAGCCCGTAGGCCGCCGCGCGCTCGCTGAACGCCTCCTTGCGCAGCCCGAGCCAGTCGCGCAGCGCCTCGAGCCCGCCCACGCTCGTGGCCTGCTCGATGTCGTCCACGAACTCCAGCGCGCCGCTCTCGCGGATGATGCGCCGCTTCTCCTCGCGGATGGCGTCCAGCCCCCGCTCGTCCACGCGCTGCCCGCGCAGCCGCGCCCCGGTGAAGACGCGCGCCGCTACCCGCGCCGCCTGCACGCCGGAGAGGCCCAGCGCGGTCTCGGCCAGCTTGCGCCCCAGCTCGCCGGCCGGCATCTGGCCGCCCAGCACCCGGCCGACGATGCGGAACATCTCGTCCGCGTCCGGCTTGCCCAGCTCGAGGGTCACGATGTCCTGCTTCAGCCCGGCCGGATGCCGCAGCTCGGCCGGCAGCAGGTCCGGCGGCGTGGAGATCACGAGCGTGCGCGGCACTGGCGAGCGTGGCAGGCGCTGCGCCAGGTTGCGCAGCTTGCGCAGCGCCGTCTTTTTCGCCTCCCACACCTGGTGGAAGTCCCGCAACAAGAAGACCCCCGGCGCCGTCGACTGCTCGATCAGCGGCAGCAGGGTGTCCACGGTCGCCTGCTTCGAGCAGTCGAAGGCCGGGACACCCTTGACGATCTCCTCGAACCCGTCGGCCAGGTCCCAGGCGTAGAGGCCCAGACGCGACTGCGCCCCGCCCCCGCCGCACAGCGCGGCGAGCGCCTCGGTCAACCTGCCCTCGTCATGCGTCAGCACCTGGATCACGCCCGCGCGCGACTCGATCAGCAGCCTCATCTCTTCCGCAAAGCTCATGTCGTCACCCCCCTTTATCCTACGTCAAGTCCAACAGCCGCGCCTGGCGCTCGACCAGGCTCTCGGGCTCCTGCCGCGCGTCACCCGCCTCGGCCTCGGGCGCGCGCGCCGCCGGCCGGCAGTTCTTCGACGCCCACTCGCGCAGCTCCTCGATCTGCCGCTGCCGCGTCTTCGCCAGCGGCACGAGACCCTCGGCCGCCTTGAGCAGGTGCCGCGAGGTCAGGCGCGGCTCCTGGCCGTCCTCGCGCTTCTCCGCGAAGGCCTCGTACAGGGCGCTCACCACCACCTCCTCCAGCTCCGCCCCGTTGAACGTGTCCGTGGCCCGCACCAGGGCGGCCAGGTCGAACTCGCCCGGATCGCGGCCCCGCCGCGCCAGATGGATCATCAGGATCTCGGCCCGCTCGTGCGGCGTGGGCAGGTCCACGAAAAAGATCGCGTCCATGCGCCCCTTGCGCAGCAGCTCCGGCGGCAGTTTCGAGATGTCGTTTGCGGTGGCCACCACGAAGACCGGCTTCTTCTTCTCCTCCATCCACGTCAGCAGGTTGCCGAAGATGCGCGTGGCCGGAAAGCCCCTTCTCCAGCTCGTCGATCCACAGGACCGCCGGCGCCACGCCCTCGGCCACGCCCAGCGCCTTGCGCATGCGCTCCTCCGACTCGCCCACCAGGCTGCCGAACACGCGCCCGAGGTCGAACTTCAGCAGCGGCTTCTTCCACTCGGCCGCCACCGCCTTGGCGCACAAGCTCTTGCCGCACCCCGGCACGCCCACCAGCAACACCCCGCGCGGAAAAGGCAGGCCGAAATCGCGCGCCTTCTGGCCGAACCCCTGGTTGCGCTGCCGCAGCCACGCCTTGAGGTTGGCCAGCCCGCCCACGTCGCCGAAGCTGTCGACCGACCCCCAGTACTCCAGGATGCCCGACTTGCGGATGATCTGCTCCTTCTCCTCGAGGATCGTGCGCACGTCCTCCACGTCCAGCCGGCCGCGCCCCACGATCGCCTTGGCCAGCGCGTTCTCCGCCTCGCACTTGGTCAGCCCCTGGCAGGCCTTGACGATCAGGTCCTTGCCGTCGTCGTCGAGGTTGAAGACCACCTTGGTACCCTCGCCGTAGCGGCGGATGAACGACTCCAGGATCTCGCGGTATTCGGATTCGGCCGGCAAGGGCATGTCCAGCACCGTCACGTCCTTCTCCAGCTCCGGCGGAATCTTCAGCACCGGCGAGACCCAGAGCATGGTCTTGCGGTTCGCCGCCAGATGCGGGGCCAGGTCGCGCACCAGCCGCACGACCAGCGACGCGTTCTGCGCACGCTCGTCGAGGTACGGGTGGAAGTCCTTGAGCAGGAACAGCGCCGCCTTGTCGAACTTGCGCACGAACTGCAGCGCCTGCGCCGGGTCGCGCGTCTCCTCGCGGCTGGCCGGCTGCCCGTCGGGCGTCAGCCAGCCGCGCGAGACGGTCCAGATGAACAGCTCGCGCCCGTCGCGGAACCGCGCCGGGTCGCGCCGGATCTCGTCCACCCGCTCCAGCACCCGGTCCTCCTCGCTCGACACGATGTTGAGGATCGGGTAGCCGGCCTTGACGTAGACCGTCAGGTCCTTGCCGAAGTCCGGGCTCATAGCGTCTCCTCCAGCCGTTCCGCGACGCCCTCGGAGACCTCCTCGTGATAGGCGGCGCAGACCTTGCGCTCCTCGACCTCGCCGATGGCCTGCTCGAACGCCTGGGTCCATTCGACACAGCCGGGGCCCGTAACCCCCTCCACCTGCACCGTCGTCTTGCCGCCCTTGCCAATCCGTATGCGCATCTTCTTCATGACTGCTCCTTGTGATTATCGTGTCTAACCGCTAACCCCTAGCCCCTAGCCCCTAGCCCCTAGCCCCTCCTCTCAGATCGGCTCGCACACCACCAGCTCGATCTCGCCGTTCTCAAGCACGCGCTCCTCCTCGACGATGAAGCCGCGCTCGCGCACCTCGGCGCGCACCGCCAGGTGCGCGTACTTCTGGTTCACCTCCGCTAGGAAGCGGTCCTGCTGGAACTGCGGCGCCGCCTCGCGCCTGATGCCCCAGTCCCAGTCGGCCACGGCGTCGTACGAGCCGTCGCCCTGGCGCTGGAAGCCGATGTCATAGCTGCAGCCGGTCTGGACCACCACCTGGGCGGTCTGCGTGCTGCCCTGATAGCCGCGCACCGACAGGCTCTCGCCCTGCCGGAACGCGTGGTGCAGCTCGCGCAGCGCCTCGCACAGGCGCTCCTGCTCGCGGATCACCGTGCGGATCTTCGTGAAATGCGACATGTTTCTCTCCTTTCGCTTACCCGTTGATTGTACACCTGTTCGATCGTCAGATAGAGCAGAAAGTGGTTAAGCGTATGTACCCGCTCCTCTCTCCCACTCTCCACTTTCTCCTTCCCACTTTCCAGTTTCCAGTTTCAACTTCCCACTTCCCACTTTCCAGTTTCCAGTTTCAACTTCCCACTTCCCACTTCCCACTTTCCAGTTTCCAGTTTCAACTTCCCACTTCCCACTTCCCACTTTCCACTTTCCACTTTCTACTTTCTACTCTCCCCTTCCCACTCTCCGCTCTCCCGGCGGAAACCCCGTCACCCGCACCTCGCCGCCGCCGATACGGAACTCCACGCGCCGCCGCAGCCCCTCCACCGCCTGACGGTACCGCTCCGTCACAAACACCAATTCCTGGTTCGCGCTCGCCAGCAGCGCGTGCCTCTGCAACCGCTCCCGCTCGTACGGCCCCGCCACGAGCAGGTCGCTCGCCGCGATCAGCTCCCTGACGGGAGCAGTAGAAAGTGGAAAGTTGAAAGTAGAAAGATCATCGACGCCCGGTTCTCCGCCACTTTCCACTTTCCACTTTCCACTATTCTCTCTTCCACTTCCAACTTTCCACTTTCCACTTCCCACTTCCTCCAACTCCCCCCTCGTGTAGCCCGTGAACACCACCACCCCGAGCCCGCGCGCCTGCGCGCCGCGCGCGACCTCGGCCAGCGCCGCCGCCTGGTCGAACGGCTCGCCGCCGGAGAAGGTCACGCCCTCGATCCCCTCCGCCACCGCGATCCGGCGCAATACTTCCTCCGCTGTCACCTCGCACCCGCCCTCGCGCGCTTGGAACTCGGGATTGAAACAGCCGGGGCAGCGCTTGCCGCACCCCTGCACCCACACCACCGCCCGCACGCCCGGCCCGTTCGCCAGCGAGCGCGGCTCGAACGCCGCGAGGCGCAGCGTCTGGCTATGACTGTCCGTCGGCATGAATTAGGTCTCCTGAGTGGAGAGTGGAAAGTAGAAAGTGGAAAGTAGGAAAGTAGGACAGTTGAAAGTAAGGGCCTGTCGGGCGCGGTCGGCATGACACCTGGTTTGGAGTGCGACGGCAAGCGGTATCCCGCGCGACGCCGCTTTCAACGCGCGCCATCCAAAGCGGTGCCGCGCTGCGCTTGTCCCCGCACTCCAAAATGTCTGTCGCTCGTCCCATGCCTCTCTCCGCTCTCCTACACGTAGTCGTCTACCCTTAACCGTCTCTACCCTTAACCGCCTCCCACACTTAACCGTCTCTACCCTTAACCGCCCTTCGTCCTGCGGGTCCGACTAAGCGTAAACGGTCAAGTGTTGGCGGTTAAGTGTAAACGGTTAAATGTACCCGCTCCTCTCCCTCTCTCCCACTTTCCACTTTCCACTTCCCACTCCCCACTGCCCTCTTTCCACTCCATGAACGGCGGGCTGCCGCCACGTCCCGTTCCGTTTCTGTACAACCGGCAAGGGTCAGCGAACTGCCATCCCCCCTTCGCTCTACGAGCTACGGAGGGCAAGTACGAGGCGGAAGCCCAGGATGACGTTGCGGTCGGCGGGGTCGTACCAGTCGCGGCACACCCCCCGGAAGGACGACGCGACAGCGCTGCTCCAACTGCCGTCGCGGTCGACACGGCCTGAGCCCGTACTCGGCCCCTCGGGATTCATCGCTGCGCCCGCCTCCGAGTAGTACTTCTCCCCGTACCAGTCCCGGCACCACTCCCACACGTTCCCGCTCTGGTTCAAGGTTCCGTAGCCCGACGCCCCCGCCCCGTACTCCCACACCGCGCACGTCTGACCGCCGCCCTTGTTCCCAGTGTTCCGGCACTTCTTCTCGTCCCAGTCGTTCCCCCACGGGTAGACCAGCCCCGTCGGACCGCGCGCCGCCTTCTCCCACTGCGCCTCCGTCGGCAGCGCGCACCCCGCCCAAGCCGCATACGCCATTGCGTCGTCCCAGCTCACATTCACCACCGGGTGGTCTTCTTTCCCTCTGTCCACTTTCCACTTTCCACCTTCTACTCTTCTCGTCTCCTTCACGAACCGTGCGTACTGCGCGTTCGTCACGCAGCACACCCCGATCCAGTACGCATCCACCCACACCCGGTGCTTCGGGCAGCCCGCGTCCTTGCCGTCGCCCATCTCGAACTCCCCGGCCGGCACCAGCACCAGCACGCTCCCGTCCTTCTTGTTCCGCACCAACGGCCGCACCTGACGGTAGCCCGCGTCGGGATCTTCGACGATGAACCGTCTCTCCCGCAGGCCGAACCCGGGGCCCCGGTCCAGCACCGGCCCGTCCTCTCCGCATTCGCGTTCATTCGCGTTCATTCGCGGTTCCTCTCCCTATTCTTCCGCGCCTCCGCGCGCTTCCTCTCTCCACTCTCCACTCCTCACTTTCTACTTTCCACTTCCTGCTCTCTACTTTCCCCTCTCCCCTCCCCCTCACAGCCTGACCAGCGGAAAGTCCCGTATCGGCAGCGGGATCAGCCGTCCGTCCGAGGTCTTCGCCTTCGACGCGTTGCCCGGCCGCGTGTCCTTGACCGAGATCGTCAGCCGCTTGTTCTCGTCCACGCCGAAGCCCACCACAAAGCGCTTGGCCTCGTCGCGGTCGCACGGCGGGTCGGGCCGCAGGAAGTCGCGCGCCTCGGGATTCAGCGGCCGGCGCCGCTCGACCTTCCCGCCCTGGCCTCGCACCTCCTGCATGCGGCCGTCCGGCCCCATCACGAACGTCACCTCCGGCCGCACCTGCTCGGAGTGCTCGTACACGATCAGGTTCAGCTCGCGGGCGTTGTCGCACGCCGCCGTGATGTACTTGCCCTTGACCGCGCCGTCGGTGGGGTATTGCGTGCCCTTGGGGATGATCGGCACGAAATCGAACTCCTTGCGCCCGGCGTTCCAGCTCTCGAGTTCGTAGTCGTGCACCAGCGTCGGGTCGAAATCCTGCCCGGCGTAGCGGCAGGCGCCGGAGGAGATGGCCGCGAAGGGCTCGCCCCACTCCACGGGCGCGTCGGGGAAGAGCCCGGCCACGTGCTCGCGCACACCCAGCAGCAGGCTCGTGCCGCCCACCATGAAGACGCGCCGCACCTGCTGCTTGCGGGTGCCGTAGCGGGCGTTGGCCGCGTCCAGCGCCCGGTCCACGGTGCGCGAGACCAGGCGGGTGAAGTCGCGCCGCTCGAGGAGGCCCCGCAGCGCGTCCGCCGTGAAGGTGTGGCCGACCAGCGCGCCGGTCAGGTCGTTGAGCTGCGTCACGTCGGCGCGCGTGGCGCCGCCCGAGAGGTCGATCTTGGCCTGCTCGATGCCGCGCATCAGCGGCGTGCCGACCTCGCGGATGTCGGCGTCGCTCAAGCCCTCCGCCTCCTTCATGTGCGCCAGCATCCACTGGTCCACCAGCATGCCCCCCAGCTCCTCGCCCGCGCGGCCGAGGATCAGGCACTTCTGCAGGCCCTCGGCGCCGAGGTTGACCTTGACGATCGAAACGTCGAGCGTGCCGCCGCCGAAGTCGAAGACGGCGTAGATGTCGTCGTTGCGGGCGGTGTCCTGGTAGCCCAGGATACAGGCGGTCGCCTCGTCAAGCACGCGCACGCGGCGGCCGCCCGCGACCCCCGCGACCGTGTCGGTCAGCCAGTTGACGTAGTGGTCGTAGGCCTCGACCGGCACGGTCAGCACCACCTCCTCGTCCTCGGGCGCGGCGAGCGCGCCGAAAGCGTAGGTCAGGGTGTCGCCCAGGAAGGCCGCCGCGGCGTCGCTCGGGCGCAGCAGCGAGCCGTTGACGCGCCGGGCGCGCTCGTTGCCCTTGAGCAGGTCGAGCTTGAGCCAGCGGAAGGTGCCGGGGTGGTCGCTCAGGCCCTCGGACGCCACCTGATGTCCGAGCAGCCGCGTCCCGCCCTCGCCGTAGTGGATCAGCGTCGGCAGCACGGCGGCCTCGGCCTCGCGGCCGGCCACGCGGTAGCGGAAGCGCCGGCAGAGCCCGTCGATCATGACCGTGTCCGCCCGCCGCGCCGCCGGATTCCAGCGGGCGATGACGGTGTTGCAGGTTCCGAAGTCTAAGGCGATTGGCATGTTGGCAACTCCTCAGTGGAAAGTAGAAAGTTGAAAGTAGTAAGTAGAAAGAGGTACTATCACAGGGTGTCAGGGACGAAGAAGTCGGAGAGGGAACCGTAGGGCATGGGCTCCTCGCGGACAGAGGGGACGACGGAGAAATCATCAGCGCTCTCTATCATGCGGCGCAACATGCGGCCGATTTCATCGAGAAGGCTGTAGAGCGACGCGGTGTCGGAACCGGACACATACCCGCAGTCAGCCGCCACACCGAGCCAATGCACGGTCTCGTTCCGCTCCCCGTCGCTGTCGGTAAGTTTGGAAATGAAATGGGCCGGATAACGGCGTTTGGCCCACGCTTCGGCTATCTGAGCACCGACCGACCTTGAAGAGCGCCTCAACTGATCGGTCAACGCATACAGCTCTTCGCGCGGAAACGCCCGGCTCAGCGCAAAGATACCGCCCGCCATTTCCCGCGACTTGCGGTACACGACCAGTTCCTGAAAGCCTCTTGCGAAGTTGTTGCCTCCCATTCGCACCTCCTTGGGGAAGTAGCAAGTAAAAAGTTGAAAGTAGCAAGAAAGTCACTACGGGGTTCCACTACTCTCCCACTTTCCACTCATCCACTTTCCACTTTCTACTCTCCACTTTCTACTCTCCACTCTCTACTCTCCACTTTCTACTCTCCACTCTCTACTCTCCACTTTCTACTCTCCACTCTCCCACTTTCCACTTTCCACTCCATCCCCCTTCTCCCGGCTCACCAGCGCCTTGAGGGGCGTGGCCCCGCCGAACCGGTAGCCGGGGAAGCGGACGCGTACCCGGTCGCCGTCGCGCACGTCGCCGCCGCTCATGCGCTGGTGCCAGGCCGGGTCGAAGGCGGCGACCTCTCCCGGCGCGCCCACGGCCTCGAGGCCCTGCTCGCGCAGCGCCTCCTCGATCTTGCCCAGCAGCTTCAGCACGTCGGCGGCCCGCACCTCGCGGCCCGACTCGGCCAGGTGGCGCAGCGTCACCAGTTGCGAGAGCGGCGCCGCGACGCGCCCCACCAGCGCCGCCAGCGCCTCGCGGCCGGCGGCGGCGGCCTCCTCCTTCGCCCGCGCCTCGCGCCGGGCGTACTCCTCGCGCAGCCGCGCGATCTCCCCGTCCTTCGCCTGCGCGTCCAGCCGCAGCCTCGCGAGTTCGCGCTCCGCGTCCGTCGCCGGCGCCTCAGCCTTCGCCGCGTCCCCGCGCCACCCGCGCCACGCGGCCGCCATTCTCTCCGTCAGACTTGTCGACATGTCTTGCTCTCCTTTTCGCATTCGGCGTTGAGCGTTGAACGTTCAGCCTTGAGCGTTCTTCTCTCTTCCACTTTCCACTTCCCACTTTCCACTTTCTACTCTCCACTTTCCACTCCAGCACCGGCGGGCTACCGCCACGCCCTTTTTTGCACAATCGGCAAGGGTCAGCGAACTGCCCTCACGAGGCGGAAGCCCAGAAAGTCGTAGCGGGCGGCGGGGCCGTACCTGCGGCGGTGCGCCCCCCGGAAGAGCGACGCGTCGCCGATGCCCCAACTGCCGCCGCGGTGGACGCGGTGCGAGCCTCTCGCAGGCCCCACCGGGTTCTTCGCCGCGCCCGCCGCCGAGTAGTAATTATCCCCGTACCAGTCCCGGCACCACTCCCACACGTTCCCGCTCTGGTTCAGCGTCCCGGACCCCGACGCGCCCGCCGGGTATTCCCATACCGCGCACGTCTGCCCGTTGCCTTTGTTCGTGTTGTTCCGGCACTTCTTCTTGTCCCATTCGTTCCCCCACGGGTAGAGCAGCCCCTTCGGCCCCCGCGCCGCCTTCTCCCACTGCGCCTCCGTCGGCAGCGCACACCCCGCCCATTTCGCGTACGCCGCAGCGTCGTCCCAGCTCACGTCCACAACCGGATGGCCCGCCAAGGACGCCTCCTTCCAATTCGTGTTGTCCGGCTCGCGCCCCTTGCCTTCCTTTACGAACCGCGCGTATTGCGCGTTCGTCACGCAGCACACCCCGATATAGTAAGCGTCGAGGCTCACCCGGTGCTTCGGGCAGTCGTTATCCTTGCCGTCGCCCATCTCGAACTCCCCGGCGGGCACCAGCACCAGCACGCTCCCGTCCTTCTTGTTCCGCACCAACGGCGACGCCTGCCGGTAGCCGCGCTCGGTCGCTTCGCAGAGTTTTCCGTCCATCCAAGGCATGACCGACCCCTCCGGGTTCTTCTAGTAGAAAGTGGAAAGTGGGAAGTAGAAAGAAGCGTCCGTCATGCACCGTCGGCGTGACGACCGGTTTGGAGTGCGGCGGCAAGCGGTATCCCGCGCGACGCCGCTTTCAACGCGCACCATCCAAAGCGGTGCCGCGCTGCGCTTGTCCCCGCACTCCAAATTGTCTGCCGCTCGTCCCATGCCTCTCTCCGCTCTCCTACTCCCCACTTTCCACTTCCCACTTTCCATTCGCCTCTCTCCAAAAATCGACGCGCTGCGCGCGTCCCTCCGTCGCCGGGCTCGACGCTGCCGCGTCGCCGCTACCGCGGACCGCCCGGCGCCCGTCCCATGCCACACTCTCTCCCACTTCCCACTTTCCAGTTTCCAGTTTCCAGTTTCAATTCTCCAATCCATCACCGGCGGGCTACCGCCACGCCCTTTTTTGCACAGTCGGCAAGGGTCAGCGAACTGCCCTCACGAGGCGGAAGCCCTGATTGCCGGCGCGGCGGGCGGGGTCGTCCCTGCAGCGGTACGCCCCCCGGAAGTCCGACGCGTCGACGCGGAGCCAACTGCCGCCGCGGTGGACGCGGCGCGAGCCTCTCGCAGGCCCCACCGGGTTCTTCGCCGCGCCCGCCGCCGAGTAGTAATTATCCCCGTACCAGTCCCGGCACCACTCCCACACGTTCCCGCTCTGGTTCAAGGTCCCGTACCCCGACGCCCCCGCCGGGTACTCCCACACGGCGCACGTCTCCCCGCTACCTCTGTTCACACTGTTCCGGCACTTCTTCTCGTCCCACTCGTTCCCCCACGGGTAGACCAGACCCGCCGGCCCGCGCGCCGCCTTCTCCCACTGCGCCTCCGTCGGCAGCGCGCACCCCGCCCATTTCGCGTACGCCGTCGCGTCGTCCCAGCTCACGTTCACCGCCGGGTGATCTTCTTTCCCTCTTTCCACTTCCCACTTTCCACCTTCTACTCTTCTCGTCTCCTTCACGAACCGCGCGTACTGCGCGTTCGTCACGCAGCACACCCCGATATAGTACGCGTCGAGGCTCACCCGGTGCTTCGGGCAGTCGTTATCCTTGCCGTCGCCCATCTCGAACTCGCCGGCGGGCACCAGCACCAGCACGCTCCCGTCCTTCTTGTTGCGCACCAACGGCCGCGCCTGCCGGTAGCCGCGCTCGGTCGCTTCGCAGAGTTTTCCGTCCATCCAAGGCATGACCGACCCCTCCGGGTTCTTCTAGTAGAAAGTGGAAAGTGGGAAGTAGAAAGAAGCGTCCGTCATGCACCGTCGGCGTGACGACCGGTTTGGAGTGCGGCGGCAAGCGGTATCCCGCGCGACGCCGCTTTCAACGCGCACCATCCAAAGCGGTGCCGCGCTGCGCTTGTCCCCGCACTCCAAATTGTCTGCCGCTCGTCCCATGCCTCTCTCCGCTCTCCTACTCCCCACTTTCCACTTCCCACTTTCTACTCTCCACTTTCCACTCCATCACCGGCGGGCTACCGCCACGCCCATTTTTTGCACAGTCGGCAAGGGTCAGCGAACTGCCCTCACGAGGCGGAAGCCCAGAAGGCCGTAGCGGGGGGCGGGGTCGAACCAGCAGCGGTACGCCCCCCGGAAGTCCGACGCGACGACGAGGTTCCAACTGCCGCCGCGGGAGACGCGGTCCGAGCCTCTCGCAGGCCCCACCGGGTTCTTCGCCGCGCCCGCCGCCGAGTAGTAATTATCCCCGTACCAGTCCCGGCACCACTCCCACACGTTCCCGCTCTGGTTCTGCGTCCCGGACCCCGA
>JAKJGY010000371.1 GCA_022704145.1 Verrucomicrobiota bacterium | reverse complement strand
CGGGCGCCGTCCGGGCTGACGCTCAGGTTCTGCCTGTTCACGTTGTCGTGGAGCAGGGCCTGGCTGTGGAACGTGCTGTTCTCCCACCAGTCTTTGGCGGGGTCGCCGCGCGTGGCGCGGCGGAGGTCGGTGCCGTCGCCGCGGTCGGAGAGGTAGTAGAGCGCCTTGCCGTCCGGCGCGAAGACGCAGTCGCGCTCATGGGTCAGGGTCGAGCCGTGCACCCGTTTCGGGTCGCGCAGCACGGTGTCCATCACCCAGAGGTCGCCGCCGGTGGTGAAGGCGATCTGCATGCCGTTGTCGCAGAAGGTCACGTCGCCGGGGACGTCGTTGTTCCAGCAGGCGTTGTAGTAGCGGCGGCGGGCGGCGGGGCGCAGGCTGGCGGCGCCGGGCCGCAGCAGGATCCGCTCGGGGGGGCGCTGCGGCCGGGTGGGGTCCATGCGGTAGAAGTCGAAGAGGTGGCGGAAGACCAGCGTGCGGCCGTCGGCGGAGAGCGTGGGATGGATGACGGAGTCGTCCTTGAAGAAGGTGAGCTGGGTTTCGCGCCCGCCGTCGAGTTCGCGGTGCCACAGGTTCATGACGCCGCCCTCGCCGGAGACATAATAGAAGCCCTTGCCGTCGGGTGTCCAGAGCGGCGTGCGGCTCTCGGTGTCGCGGCGCAGCAGGCAGGTGAACCGCTTCTCGTTCAGCTCGTAGAGCCAGACCTGCGCGGCGCGCGGGCCGCGGTAGCGCTTGCGGTAGAGGTCGTCGCCGCCGCGGGTGAAGAGCAGGCGCGTGCCGTCGGGCGAGAGGCTGGGCTCGCTGCCGGCGGTGTCGAACAGCACCTGCTCGGCCGCGCGCCGGTCGGCCGGCACGAGGGCGATCCGCTCTGCGGAGCCGAGCCCGTCGCGGTCGCGCGTGACCGTGGCCACGAGCGTACGGCCGTCGGCGGTCCAGCCGTAGGGGCGCGAGCCTTCGGAGTGGAAGGTCACCTGGCGCGTCTTGCCGTCCGCCAGGTTCAGCTCGAAGATCTTGAAGCCGCCGTCGCGGTCGCTCTGGAACGCGATGCGCCGCCCGTCCGGCGCGAAGACCGGCCAGAGGTCCTTTGCGGCTGGCGTGCTCTGGAGCGCGTCGGCGGTGCCGCCTGCGGTCGGGGCGCTCCACAGCCCGTCGCACCACTCGAAGACCATGCGCGAGCCGTCCGGCGAGAGGGTCGGCCGCGAGGCCAGATAGATCCGGTCGAATGCATCGGCCGGTGCGTCCGCCCCGGCCGCCGTCAGGCTGGCGACCGCCAGCAGCAAGGCGGCCACCCGCAAAACCCCTACGCGCATACTCCCCCCCCTCTTCTCAAACAGGCACTAGGCATACACCTTACACTTTTTTACGGGGGCGCGTCAAACGGCGTTGCCTTGCGCTGGTAGGGCCGGGCCGCTCTGTGGTATAATCACCACTCAAACGGATGGCCTGTGACGCGCAAACGGGAAGACGGGGTGGTGGCGATGAGGGCTGGGTTGAAAGTGATGGCGGGCTGCGGGGCGCTGGCCGGCGCGTGGTGTGCGGCGGGCGCCGAGGTCTTGGTCGAGGCGGAGGCGTTCGCCGAGCGCGGCGGCTGGGTGATCGACACGCAGTTCGTGGATATCATGGGCTCGCCGTATCTGCTGGCCCACGGCAAGGGTGTGCCGGTCGCGGACGCCGTGACGGACGTGACACTGCCTGCGGCCGGAACATGGCGCCTGTGGGTGCGCACGCGCGACTGGACGCCCGACTACGCGGGCGAGAAGCCGGGGCGCTTCCAGGTGGCGCTCAACGGGGTCACGCTGCCGACGGTCTTCGGCGTGGCGCCTGCGTCGTGGGGCTGGACGGACGGCGGCACGGTGACGCTGGCGGACGCCGCGCTCGAGGTGCGCCTCAAGGACCTGACCGGCTTCGAGGGCCGCTGCGACGCGCTTCTTCTGACCGATGACCTGACGGCGGCCGCCCCGCCGAACGCCAGCGCCG
>JAKJGY010000370.1 GCA_022704145.1 Verrucomicrobiota bacterium | reverse complement strand
CAGAATGACAGATCAGGATACGCCGCCCCTCAAAGGGCCGCCGCGCCTTCGGGCCCGCGACCCCCTCCCGCCCCTCGCGCGCCAGCTCGGCCAGCACATGGAGCGTGGCGCCCAGCGACCCCACGCGCCGCCCGCCAGGATCGGTGATCACCAGCGCCCGGGTCTCCGGGTCGAGCAGCCCGTTCGCCTGCCGCCAGGCCAGTTGCGCGCGATAACCGGATGCCTGGGCCTCATTTGCGGCCGTCAGGACGAGCGTGTCAAATCGTGTCATGGCCTAACGGTACCATGACCGTCTTTGCCCCGTCAATACAGGCGCAGCCTGAGGGTTGGCGATCTGGGGCGGGCCCTTTCGCGGCCTATCACCAACGGGAGTCAAAAAACTACCGGGCGCCGATTGTCTACGCTCCGCCGAACGTGTAGAATCCTCGCATGAAACCGCAGACCCAAGCCATCGTCGAGACGCTTGTCCGGCGTTACCCCGCGCTCGGCCCGCTTTCGGAGACGCTCAGGCGCGCCGCCGCCGTCCTGTGCGACTGCCACGCGCGCGACGGAATGATCCTCATCTGCGGCAACGGCGGCAGCGCGGCGGACGCCGCCCATCTCGCGGCCGAGCTGCTCAAGGGCTTCCTCTCGCCCCGCCCGCCCTCGCCTGAGCAGCACCTCGCGCTTGCGCACCAGCTCGGGGACGACGCCCTCGCGCGCCGGCTCCAGCGCGGCCTGCGCGCCGTCAACCTCTGCGAGGCCTCGGCCATCCTCACCGCCACGGCCAACGACCTCGACCCCGAACTCCTCTTCGCCCAGCAGGTCTTCGCGCTCGGAAGGCCCGGCGACGTGCTGATCGGCCTGAGCACCAGCGGCAACGCGGCCAACGTGACCCGCGCCCTACAGACAGCGCGGGCCTCCGGCCTGACGACCCTCGGCCTCACCGGCGCACGGGCCGGCCGCATGAACCCCTTCTGCGACCTGCTGCTGGACGCGCCCGAGACCGAGACTTACAAGATCCAGGAGCTGCACCTGCCGCTCTACCATGCGCTCTGCGCGATGGTCGAGTCCGAGTGCTTCGGCTGAAGGCTCAGCGCTCCGCCGCCTCGCCCCGTGCCAGACGCCGCCGGTGCTCGGCCAGCCACAGCTCGCCCAGCTCCTCAACTTCCTTGCCCGTCCACTCGCGCCACAGCCCCGCCGCATAGCGGCCCTCGCGCGCGACGGCGTTGAGCTTGCGCACCAGCTCGCGGTCATACCTGCGCGACACCCAGTCCAGAAAATTCGCGCTGACCCGGTAGCTGCCGTCGTAGCGCGCGCGCGCCTGGTTCGACTCCGTGATCTCCGCGCCCCGGCTCTGCGGCTCGAACAGGAACCAGCGCACGTAGTCCGCGATCCCCTCCACCACCCAGCCCGGCGCCGGCGCCGGCCGCGCGCCGTCCGCCCTGGGGCTCCCGTAAGCCTGCACCACATGCACCAGCTCATGGATCACGCACCCGGCCGCCTCGCGCCCGCGCTCCCTGCGGAACCAGCCCGCATTGAGGCTCACGCCCGCGCCTCCGGCCGCCGCAGGCGTGCCGCCCAGATCGTCGCGGAAGCGCAGCATCACCCGCTCCGGCGGCCGGTACCCCTCGCTGCCGAGCAGCTCCGCCAGTCGCGGATACCAGGCCGACACCGTCGGCGCCAGCTCACGCTCCACCCACTCCCGCAGGTCCGGCGCCTCGGTGGCGTCGACCACAAAGCGGTAGGCGCCCGCCCCCGCCTCAAACGCGATGCGGACCGGCCTCACGCGCAGGCGCGGCTCGACCTCGGGCGCCGGCCCCCCGGCCTCGAGCACGTCGATCTCGCTGAAGAACGTGTGCCCGAAAGGGGCCTTGCCGCCCGGCTGGATATCGAAGAGCAGATGGCGGAGCGGCCCGAGCGGCGCCGCCGCACCGCCCACCGCCACCGCATGCTGCCCCCCGCCGCCGCCCGCCGCCGGGCGCGTGTCGACCCGC
>JAKJGY010000155.1 GCA_022704145.1 Verrucomicrobiota bacterium | reverse complement strand
CCGCGCGCGCGAGTACGACGTCAACCGCGAGGCCTCGCGCCAGGAGCTGCGCTCGCTGGCCTGCGCCCAATGCCATGTGGAGTATTACTTCAAGGGGCCTGAAAAGACGCTCACCTACCCGTGGCACCAAGGCCTGCTGGCCGAGCAGATCGAGTCGTATTACGATGAGGTCGGCCACACAGACTGGAAACACGCGGCGAGCGGCGCCCAGACCCTCAAGGCGCAACATCCGGAGTTCGAGCTGTGGAGCCAGGGCATCCACGCGCGCAGCGGCGTCTCCTGCGCCGACTGCCACATGCCCTACCAGCGCGAAGGCGCCATCAAGGTCAGCAGCCATCACGTGCGCAGCCCGCTCCTGAATGTCGCGCAGGCCTGCCAGACCTGCCACCGCCACGAGGAAAAGGAGCTGCGCGCGCGCGTCGAGGCCATCCAGAACCGCACCCAGGCCCTGATGCTCCGTGCCGAGGAGGCCACTGTCGCCCTGATCCAGGCGGTGGACCGGGCCGTGAAGGGCGGCGCCTCCGACGAGGCGCTCGCCCCCGCGCGCGCCCGCCACCGGCAGGCCCAATGGCGCCTCGACTTCATCGCCGCAGAGAACTCGATGGGCTTCCACGCGCCCCAGGAGTCCGCCCGCCTGCTGGCCGAGGCGATCGACCTCGCCCACCGCGGACGGATCGAGCTGCTCGCCCCGTCCGAGGCCCGCTGAGCGGAGGGAACGCCGCGCTGCGCCGCTCAGTCGAAGCGCCGCACGCGGCTGTGACAGTACGGCGCCTGGCCCCGCACGAAATAGTAGTCCTGATGGTACAGCTCCGCGCGCCAGAAGCGGCCCGCAGGCTCCACCCGCGTCGCGACCTTCAGGCCCTTCCGCGTCAGCTCGGCGATCAGCCGCTCGACCACGGCACGCTGCCGCTCGTCACGCACAAAAACGGCTGACCGGTACTGCTCGCCGATGTCCGGCCCCTGCCGCCCGACCTGCGTCGGGTCGTGGATCTCGAAGAACAGCCGCGCCAGCGCCTCAAAGTCGGTCTGGAGCGGGTCAAACACCACCTCCACCGCCTCGGCATGCCCCGTGGCCTTGCGGCAGACCTGCTCGTAGGTGGGGTTCTCCGTGCTGCCCCCGGTATAGCCGCTCACCGCGCGCAGCACGCCCTTGGCCTGCTGCAGGTGGTACTCGACGCCCCAGAAACAGCCGCCCGCGAAGATCGCGCGCCCGAACGCGGCGTCCCACTCGGTCTCCGCCACAAAATCCAGCGAGAGCGAGTTGACGCAGTGACGCGTGTTGCGCGGGGTCATGCGCTCACCGGTGAACACGTGGCCGAGATGCCCCTCGCAGGTGGCGCAGACGATCTCCGTACGGCGCCCGTCCGCGTCCGGCACGCGCCGCACCGCGCCCGGCACCTCGGCGTCAAAGGCCGGCCAGCCGCACCCGGAATGGAACTTGTCCTCCGACCGGTACAGCGCCGCGCCGCACCGCCTGCACGTATACGCGCCCGCGGCCGTATGCTTCTCGAAGCGACCGGTGAACGGCGGCTCGGTGCCCTTGCCGACCATCACGCGCTCCTCCTCCGCCGTCAGCTTGCGCCACGCCGTCCCCATAGTGACCTCCGCTCCTGCCGCGCACCCACACGCCGCCGCCACCCCGACCCCGACTATGACTGTCCAGCACCCGCGTTTCATGCGCCCTAGTATAGCGCCACCTCCCAGCCCCGGCAAGCCCGGCCGCAGCCCCGCCGGACGGACCCGCTGCGGGAACCCGCGGGTGCGATTTTATTCTGTTGAAGGTTAGGCGGCCTAGATTCTGGTCCAGACCGGCCAACCATGATTCTGTAATCATGATTCTGTCAGAACCGACCTCGAACGCTGTTGACCGTGACCACTCTGCCGCGAGGCGCGGCCAGCCCGACCGCGTGCCGGTGCAGAGATTTCACAGAATCATGTTTACAGAATCACGCGGCGACGTGCCTCTGCCCGCCTGACCGTGCGGAGGTGTCGCCTGTCGATGACCCTATCAAGCCCCCTTGTGGACCACGGCCGGGTGGCCTTCCCTGCCGTGGGTAAGGACGTGACCGGCAGACGAAAGGTCTGTCATTTATTTCGGCCGTCATATCGTACCTCATTAATATGTAACGATAGAAAACTCATAACAACGCGCCAACAAGGGCTAATCGCGCTTTTCGCTCAAATACCGGCCATCCGACTTCAACAATCAAAAATCGCACCCGGAACCCGCATAATCCGATTTTTCGCCTGTACTTGCACGCCCACATACGATAAACTCAGACGGCAAATTGTTATTCGCGTCTTACCCTGAGGAGCTTCCGTATGGCGATCTTGATGCAAGGACTCGTACTTTTAGTGGCTGGAATGGGCATTGTGTTCTTGTTCCTTGCCCTGCTCGTCTATGTGATGAATGGCGCGTCGAGAGTGATCCCCCGTTTCAACCACATCCTGCCGGATGAGGAGCCGAAGAAGAAGCCCCGGGCCGTCACCAAGACGGTCGTTCACGATGACGGGGCGCTGGTGGCCGTGGCCATCGCGGCCGCTGTCGCGCGCGCCCGTTAGTTATTCGCAAACCCTATTTCATAACACCAAACCTACCCCCCAACCAGCAAGGAGTTCCGCCGTGGCGAAAAAATCAGTCAATTTCATGTGTACCGCTTTCCGTGACGGCTTCCAGTCGGTCTATGGCGCGCGCGTGCTTACCGAAGATTTCATGCCCGCTGTCCAGGCCGCCCGCGAGGCGGGCATCTCCTATTTCGAGGCCGGCGGCGGCGCGATGTTCCAGTCGCCCTATTTCTACTGCCAGGAGGACGCCTTCCACATGATGGACCGCTTCCGTGAGGTGGCCGGCCCGGATGCGAACCTCCAGACGCTTGCGCGCGGCGTGAACATCGTCTGCCTCGACTCCGCCTCGTCGGACGTCATCAAGCTGCACGCCAAGCTGTTCAAGAAGCACGGGATCACCACGATCCGCAACTTCGACGCGTTGAACGACGTCAACAACCTGATCTACTCCGGCCAGTGCATCCATGACGCCGGGCTCAAGCACCAGGTCGTGGTCACCATGATGGCCCTGCCGCCCGGCTGCGTCGGCGCGCACGACCCGGACTTCTATGAGAAGACGTTGCGCCAGATCCTCGACGCCGGCATCCCCTTCGACTCGGTCTGCTTCAAGGACGCCTCGGGAACCTCAATCCCCGCCATCGTTTACGAGACGGTCAAGCGCGCCCGCAAGATGCTGCCCGAAGGCACCCGCATCCAGTACCACACCCACGAGACGGCCGGCTGCGGCGTCATGGCGTATAAGGCCGCCCTCGACGCGGGCGCCGACACCATCGACCTCTCGCTGGCCCCTGTTTCCGGCGGCACCTGCCAGCCCGACGTGATCGTGATGTGGCACGCGCTGCGCGGCACCGATTACGATCTGGGCGTCGATATCGACAAGGTGCGCGACGCCGAGAAGGTCTTCATCGACTGCATGAAGGACTACTTCCTGCCGCCGGAGGCCACCAAGGTCGAGCCCCTTATCCCCTGGTCGCCCATGCCCGGAGGCGCGCTGACCACCAACACGCAGATGCTGCGCGACAACAACCTCATGGGCCGCTACAACGACATGATCGCGGCGATGTCCGAGGTGGTGCGCCGCGGCGGCTTCGGCACCTCCGTCACGCCGGTCTCGCAGTTCTACTTCCAGCAGGCCTTCAACAACGTGCTGCAGGGGCCGTGGAAAAAGATCGCCCCGGGTTACGGCAAGATGGTCCTCGGCTACTTCGGCAAGACCCCGGTCGCGCCTGACCCCGAGATCGTCAAGATCGCCTCGGAGCAGCTCGGCCTCCAGCCGACCACCCGACCGGTGCTTGAGATCAATGACGCCGACCCGAAGAAGTCGCTCGACACCTTCCGCAAGATGCTCACGGACAAGAACCTGCCCGTGACCGACGAGAACCTCTTCATCGCCGCCGCCTGCCAGGACAAGGGCATCCTCTTCCTGGAGGGCAAGGCCCCGCTGGGCATCCGCAAGAACGCGCCGGCGGACGCCAAGCCCGCCGCCGCCGCAACAGCCAAGCCGGCCGGATACACGGTGTCTGTCAACGGCAAACCTTATGCGGTCGAACTGAAGGGCGACAAGGCGATCGTGAACGGCAAGGAGTACGCCGTGACCGTCGCGGACGGCCTCGCCGCCGCGCCCGCCGCCGCGCCCGCCGCCGCAACCGGCGGCAAGGAGACCGAGGTCAAGGCCTCCGTCCCCGGCACGATCCTGCGCCTCAGTGTCGCGGAGGGCGTGACCGTCAGCGAGGGCGACGAGCTGCTTGTGATGGACGTGATGAAGATGGAGACGCCCGTCAAGGCGCCCTGCGCCGGCACAGTCAAGGCCATCCTCGTCGCCCAGACCGACAAGGTCAACACCGGCGACGCGCTGGTCGTCATCGGCTGATCGTACGGCGCGGCTGACGCCGCGCCTGCCCGTCCGCTCTCCCAACCCTCTCAGGATAAGCACATGAAACATACCATCCTCTCCTGCGCGGCGGCCCTCGCGCTCACCTTTTCGGCCGCCGCCGCGAACACCCCCGTCCCCGTCGAGGGCGCGGAGGCCCCCGCCACCACCCAGAAAGCCGACTGGAAGGAGACGTTGACCAAGGTGCGCGGCCTCGCCGCCACCACCGGTATCCGCGGCTTCATGGAGAAAGACGGGCCCGAGTACCTGGTCAAGGGTTACCTCATGCCCACCGGCGCGCGTGTCGAGGGCCATCCGGTCAAGGTCATCGGCGGCCTGCCCTACGGCGTCGGCCAGGCGCTCATGGTCGTCATCTGCCTCGGTCTGCTCTACCTCGCCATCGTGAAGGGCTTCGAGCCGCTGCTGCTCCTGCCCATCGGTTTCGGCGGCCTGCTCGCCAACATGCCCTACTCCGGCGTCACCAACCCGCCGGTGGTCGATGCGGTCACCAAACTCGTGACCGAACCCGGCGGCTTCCTCTACTACTTCTTCGAGTTCGGCGTCGCCACCGGCCTCTTCCCGATCATGATCTTCATGGGCGTCGGCGCCATGACCGACTTCGGCCCCCTGATCGCCAACCCGCGCACCGCCCTGCTCGGCGCCGCCGCCCAGTTCGGCATCTTCATCGCCCTGTTCGGCGCGCTCTGCCTCTCGGAGGCCACCGGCGACCTCATCAAGTTCGGCCTCAAGGAGGCGGCCTCGATCGGCATCATCGGCGGCGCCGACGGACCCACCGCCATCTGGCTGACCTCCAAGCTGGCCCCGCACCTGCTCGGCGCCATCGCCGTCGCGGCCTATTCCTACATGGCGCTCGTGCCCATCATCCAGCCGCCGATCATGAAGCTCCTCGTGCCCGAGCGCGAGCGCAAGATCGTGATGAAGCAGCTCCGCCCCGTCTCGAAGATGGAGAAGGTCTGCTTCCCCCTCACCGTGCTGCTGCTCTGCTCCCTGCTGCTCCCCAGCGCCGTGCCGCTGGTCGGCGCGCTGATGCTCGGCAACCTCTGCCGCGAGGTCGGCCCCAATGTCGCGCGCCTCTCCGACACCATGTCGAACGCGCTGATCAATATCGTGACGATCCTGCTGGGCCTCTCGGTCGGCTCGAAGCTGGCCTGCGAGAAGTTCCTCAACGCCGAGACGCTGGGCATCCTGGCCCTCGGCCTCGTCGCCTTCGCCTTCGGCACCGCCGCAGGCTGCGTCATGGGCCGGGTCATGAACAAGTTCTGCAAGGACCCGATCAACCCGCTGATCGGCTCGGCCGGCGTCTCGGCCGTGCCCATGGCCGCGCGCGTCTCCAACAAGGTCGGCCTCGAGTCCGACCCCACCAATTTCCTGCTGATGCACGCCATGGGGCCCAACGTCTCCGGCGTCATCGGCTCCGCCGTGGTCGCCGGCGTGCTCTACACGCTCTGCAAATAGGCCCGCCGCCTTGCGGGAACAGCACGTCTGTTAGTTGGAGGCCAGAATGAGGCAGTTGCAGAAGATCGTCCGCGCGACGCTGGCTTGCGGCTGCCTCTGCCTTCTGGCGCTTCACCCGTTTGGCGGCTCCCCCGCGGCCGCCGCCCAAGCACATACACGCGGCCTGCAGCCCTCGCCGCCCGCTCTCTCCGCAGGCGGCGACGCCGCTTCGGCGACCACCTTCGCCACCTCCCGCGACGGGCTGGCGCGTGAGGCTGAACTGACCAGCCGTCGCCGCCTGTCGCCGGTTTCCGCCGCGCGCTGCCGTACCCGGACCGCCGTCTTTCAGCCGCTCCGTTTCCACAACAACAGCCGCCCGGTGATCCTCCGGACCCGTGCGGTGTTCTGCAACTTCGCGCTCCTGCGGAGCATCCTGCACCCGCAGCTCGCGCTGATCGCGCATGCCTCCACCGTGCTGTGCTGAGGCCCGCCTGACGTTTCTTTCCGTTCAGGCCGCCGCAACGGGCGCGCCCTTCGCGCGCGTTGCCGCCGTTACCGCCAGCCCGTCCACCAGCCCTTAGGCTGAATCTGTCCCGTTATCCGTGAACCCCTTTCCCGTTGGAGTCCCTTTATGTCGAACACCCTGATGCAAGGCCTTGTCCTGCTCGTCGCAGGCATGGGCATCGTCTACCTGTTCCTGGCCGTTATGGTCTGGATCATGAACCGTCTCGCGCAGATCATCCCTCGTTTCAACCACATCCTCCCCGATGATGAGCCGAAAAAGAAGCCCCGGAAGACCGTGCCTCAGCCGCATACCGCGGTTCACGGCGCGCCGGCCGGGACAGCCCTCGCGTACGACGCCGCCACCTGCACGGAGATCACCTCCGCGCTTCCGGGCACAGTCCTACGCGTCAGCGTCAAAGCCGGCGACACCGTCGCCCAGGACGACGAGCTGCTCGTCCTCGACGTCATGAAGATGGAAACCCCCGTACGTTCCCACAAAGGCGGCGTCGTCGCCGCCATCAAAGTGTCCGTCGGTGAGAAAGTCAACACCGGCGACCTGCTCGCGCTCATCGCCTAAAAACCCCACCCCTTCTGAAAAGGAACCGCACCATGAGAACCCCGACCCTGCTTCTCGCTCTCGCCTGTACCCTGCTTCTGCCCGGGACAGGCGCCCTGGCTCAGACCCCTTCCACACCCGCCCAGCCAGCCCCTGAGGCGGCCGCACCGCATACGGCCGCAGCCCCGGCCGAGCGCGGCGATTGGCTCAATATGGTCGTGCGCGTCACCAAGCTCAAGGACGACACCGGCATCAAGGGCTTCCTGGCCAAGGAGCCGCCCACTTACCTCGCCAAAGGCTACCGCACACCCACAGGCGCGCTGATCCCGGGACATCCCGCCAAAATCATCGGCGGCCTGCCCTACGGCGTCGGCCAGGCGCTCATGATCGTCGTCTGCCTCGTCCTGCTCTACCTCGCCATCGTCAAGGGCTTCGAGCCGCTGCTGCTGCTGCCCATCGGTTTCGGCGGCCTGCTCGCCAACATGCCCTACTCCGGCGTGACCAGCCCGCCGCTGGTCGACGAGGTCACCCGGCTGGTCACCGAGCCCGGCGGCTTCCTCTACTACTTCTTCGAGTTCGGCGTCGCCACCGGACTCTTCCCGATCATGATCTTCATGGGCGTCGGCGCCATGACCGACTTCGGTCCCCTGATCGCCAACCCGCGCACCGCCCTGCTCGGCGCCGCCGCCCAGTTCGGCATCTTCATCGCCCTGCTCGGCGCGCTCGGGCTTTCGATCCTCTTCCCCGACTTCATCAACTTCGGCCTCAAGGAGGCGGCCTCGATCGGCATCATCGGCGGCGCCGACGGGCCCACCGCCATCTGGCTGACCACCAAGCTGGCCCCGCACCTGCTCGGCGCCATCGCCGTCGCGGCCTACTCCTACATGGCCCTCGTGCCGATCATCCAGCCCCCGATCATGAAGTGGCTGGTGCCTGAGCGCGAGCGCAAGATCGTGATGAAGCAGCTCCGCCCCGTCTCGAAAATGGAGAAGGTCTGCTTCCCCCTGATCGTGCTCCTGCTCTGCGCGCTGCTCCTGCCCAGCTCCGTGCCGCTGATCGGCGCGGTGATGCTCGGCAACCTCTGCCGCGAGGTCGGCCCCAATGTCGCGCGCCTGGCCGACACCATGGCCAACGAGCTGATCAATATCGTCACCATCATGCTGGGACTCTCGGTCGGCTCCAAGCTGGCCTGCGAGAAATTCCTCAATCCGGAGACGCTGGGCATCCTGGCCCTCGGACTCATCGCCTTCGCCGGCGGCACCGCTGGCGGCTGCCTGATGGGACGCCTGATGAACAAGTTCTGCAAGGACCCGATCAACCCGCTGATCGGCTCGGCCGGCGTCTCGGCCGTGCCCATGGCCGCGCGCGTCTCCAACAAGGTCGGCCTCGAGTCCGACCCCACCAACTTCCTGCTGATGCACGCCATGGGGCCCAACGTCTCCGGCGTCATCGGCTCCGCCGTGGTCGCCGGCGTGCTCTACACGCTCTGCAAGTGACCTCCCGACGCCCGCCCCGCTGCCACAAATAGCGGGGCGGGCGGTTTCGGCCTTGCCAGCCGCGGCCCGGTCTTGCTATAGTCTGCCCACTTTTTGCGCCCATCGTCTATCGGTTAGGACACAAGGTTTTCATCCTTGGAAGCGGAGTTCGACTCTCCGTGGGCGCGCCAGACCCGCCACCGCATGCCAGAGGGCCTGCGGTTTTTTGTTTCAGGACCGACCGCAGGGCCGCCCATGAAAATCCTGCTCGTCACACCGCCGCTTGTCCAGCTCAACACCCCCTACCCGGCCACGCCCGCGCTGGCCGGCTTCCTGAGGTCGCAGGGCGCGGACGTGGCCCAGGCGGACCTCTCGCTCGAACTCGCCCTCCGGCTTTTCACGCGCCCCGGCCTCGCCCAGGTCGCCGCAGCCTGCCGCAGCCGCCCCCGCCCCACGCCCGCCGTGCGCGCCTTCCTCGCCCGGCTGGAGGACTACCTCTCCACCGTCGAGGCCGCCGTCGCCTTCCTCCAGGGCCGCGACGAGTCCGTCGGCTGGCGCATCGCGCGCCGTGACTTCCTGCCCGAGGGGCCCCGTTTCGCGACGCTCGCGCCCGAAGGCTGCGGCCTCGACGCGGACGAGAACCTCCACGACCTGTTCGGCGCCCTGGGCGTCACCGACCGGGCCAAGCTCGTCGCCTCGCTCTACCTCGACGACCTCGCGGACGTGATCCGCGAAGGCGCCGATCCGGAGTTCGGCTTCTCCCGCTACGCCGAGCGGCTCGGCGTCAGCCTGCCGACCTTCGACCCCCTGCTCGCGCGCCTCGCCGCGCCGCCCACGCTGGTGGACACGCTGCTCGACGCCCTGGCCGAGGAGACGCTGCTGCGCCACGCCCCGGACTGGGTCGGCCTGACCCTCCCCTTCCCCGGCACCGTCTACGGCGCCTTCCGCATCGCCGCCGTCCTGCGGCGCCTCGCCCCCCACGTGCGCATCGTCATGGGCGGCGGCTATGTCAACACCGAGCTGCGCGAACTCTCCGATCCGCGCGTCTTCGAATATGCCGACGCCCTCTGCTTCGACGAGGGCTTCGCGCCCTGGCTCGGGCTACTCGGCAAGGGCCCGCAGGTGCGGACCCTCACGGCG
>JAKJGY010000369.1 GCA_022704145.1 Verrucomicrobiota bacterium | reverse complement strand
TTGCTAACACTTCGCCGGGCGGTTATGGTACGCTTCCTAATTGTATCCTAGTGCTAAGGAGTGTGTGTGTTCAGAAAGGGCAGACAGACCAAGCGGGATCTGGTGACGCGGTATGAGGCGAAGTACATCATCCCGCGTTCGCGAGTCCCTGATATCCGGGCGTTTATCCGCCCGTTCTGCCGGCCTGATCCCTACACGCATGGCGACCCGCCGGAATACACGATCACCACGCTGCAGTTGGACGATTCCCGCTATTCGCTTCACAACGCGAAGGCGTTTGAAGCGGTGAACCGTTTCAAGCTGCGCGCGCGGACCTACGGCGCGGTCGGATCGGCGCCGGTCTTCGCGGAGGTCAAAGCGAAGCTGGAGGAGACGATCGTCAAAACCCGCGTGGCGGTCCCGTTTGAGGCCTGGAGCAAAGAGCTGGTGTTCGGCGTGCGCCTGCCCGACTTTTTCAGGAGCGAGCGGCAAGAGATCGATTTTCTGCAGTTCCGGCGACTGGCGTGGGAGATCGGGGCCGAGCCCAAGGCCTTGGTGCGCTACATTCGCGAGTCCTACGTAGGGACAGTCGACCGGTACGCGCGGATAACTTTTGACCGAAAGTTGCAGTATCAGGCGACCGGTTCCTGGACCGACTTCGGGCGCAGCGGCCTTTGGCGCGGCATGGATTCGACCGAAGCGCAAGGGTTTGGGCTGCCCTATTTGGGCGTGGTGCTGGAGGTGAAGTCGCTCTCCTACACGCCGGCCTGGGTGATGGATCTGGTGGAACGGTTCGAGCTGCACAAAAGCGGCAACTGCAAGTATTCGACCGCAATCTGGCGCGAGGGGGTCTTTACGGGATACCCCGGAACGAATGCCGAAACCGAAGAAGCTTTAGTGAACCTGTGAAGGAGCGACGCAGACCGTGAACGTGAACGATTACATGGCCCTGTTCTTCGGGACGCAAGAGCCGCTGAACCCGGCGCTCGTTGCGGGAGCGATGGTGTTGAGCTTCCTGCTGGCCACGCTCTTCGCGGCCGTGTACCAGTTCACCTTCCGCGGGTTCACCTACTCCCGCTCGTATATCCACACCATGGTGCTGGGCAGCATGGTGACCTGCATGCTGATCATGGCGGTCGGCAACAATCTCGCGCGCGGCATGGGCATTCTGGGCACGCTCGCCATCATCCGCTTCCGCACGCCGGTGCGCGACCCGCGCGACGCCATGTTCCTGTTCGCCTGCCTCGGCGTCGGCATCGCCTGCGGCGCCGGCATGCCGCTGGTCGCGGTGATCGGCACCCTCCTGATCTGCGCCGCGGCGCTGCTGCTGCACTGGGCGCCGTTCGCCTCGCGCCGCGACTACGAGGGCCTGCTGCGCTTCACTATGCCCGCTCATGACGCGCAGGCCGAACAGGCCGCGCAGGACATCCTCAAACGCTTCTGCGCCTCGTTTTACCTGCTCGGCATGCGCGACGCGGAACAGGGCGACGCCATGGAACTTTCTTATCAGGTACGGCTGCTGGACCCGGCTTACCAGCAGGATATCGTCTCTGCATTCAAAAATGCGGGCGGCTTTTCGGACCCCGTGCTGCTGTTGCAGCGCACGACGGTGGAACTGTAAGGACGGTGAATCAGTATGACGACCTCATATACGCGACGATCCATGCGGCTGCCTTTCAGGCTGGTGCTGAAACGCCTGATGCGAACCTGTTTTTTGCTGCTCGTGGCGGGCTTGATCCCCTTCTTCCTCTGGTTCCAGACACAGGACCCCGAGGCGTATCGTTTTAACGGCATGGTCGAAAGCGAGGCCGAGACCGTGGGCCCCGTCGACACCGTGCGCATCTTGTCGATCGACGTCCAGCCCGGACAATCCGTGAAGGCCGGCGATGTGCTGGTTCGCCTGGATCCCGCCGACCGCGCGATGGATCTGGCCATGAACGAGGCGCGCCTCAAGAACTACGAACAGGATCTGCTGCGCTACGAGCAGGACATCGCCCGG
>JAKJGY010000154.1 GCA_022704145.1 Verrucomicrobiota bacterium | reverse complement strand
GCCGCCGCAGCAGAGGCCGGCCGCGCCGCACGCCAGCCCTCCGACCATCTCACGCCGTGTCAGCCTCATGCGCATGTCGCACCTCAATGCCGATATTGGAACTCGGCCGTGTTGATCAGCGCCCACGCCACGTCCGTCGCGGCGCGCCGCCCCCCGCCCGCCGCCTCCCGGTAGGCGGCGACGGCCGCCAGCTCGTCAGCCGTGGGCGGCCGCGAGAGGATCGTCAGGAACAGGGTCTCGGCCGCCTCGCGCGGCCCGTCTCCGGCACGCCGCAGCGCCTCATGCAGGCGGACGCCCTCCTCCAGCTTGCGCTGCACGTGGCTGGCGTTCAGCAGGTGCAGCCGCTGCGCCGCCGTGGCCTCGGTGGCGCGCTCGGCCAGCAGGCCCGTCTCGCGCGGCGAGCGCCCGAACAGGCTGAGGAAGGGGCTCGTGACGCTGCCGTCCGCCAGCGCCACCGCGCGGACCTCGGGCGGGATGTGTGAGAACGGCTCCGGGATCTGGCTCGTATACGCCTCGCCGGAACCGGTGATCTGGTTGATCGCGTCGATCAGGACCTCGGCCTCCAGGCGGCGCACGGGATAGCAGGCGAAGTGCCGCTCAGACTCGGCCAGGGATGCGGCGCGCGGCACACTGCCGCGCTGGTAGGTCTCGGACTTGAGGATGATCGCGTACAGCCGCCGCAGGTCATAGCGGCCGGCCGCCAGCTCGCGCGCCAGCAGGTCGAGCAGCGCGGGATTGGACGGCGGGTTGTCCGGACGGAAGTCGTCCGGCTCCTCGACGATGCCGCGCCCCAGCAGCCAGGCCCAGGCCCGGTTCGCCGCGCAGCGCGCGAACCGGAGGCTGCCCGGGCCCGTCAGCCAGTCCGCAAACACCGCGCGCGGATCCTCCTCCGGCGCGAACGTCACACGCACCCCGTCCGGCAAAACCGCCGACGGCCGCGCGTTCGTGGCGGCGGCGTTGAAATAGACGATCTCCTCCTTCCACTCGGCCGTCTCCTTGTAGCCGACCTGGGCGAAGAACCCAGCCACCCCATGCAGCCGCTCCTTCTGCCAGCGCTCGGCGCGCTCGCCGAGGAAGGCCAGCGCGGCGGCCTGCGCCAGCGCCTCCGGGGTCTTGGACGGCACGGCGCGATAGAAGTTCACCTGCGGCACGCGGAAGTTGCTGCCGCTGGCCGTCAGCAGCTCACGCGCGAAGCGGTCGTAAGGCAGATTATCCCGCACCGCCGTGCGGATCCAGCGGTGGTAGGCCTGCACGGCGTTGGGCCAGAGGTTGACCGGAAACTCCGACTTCACCCGCAGCAGGTCGCACCAGCGCATCGAGCCGTAGTCGGCGTACGCCTCAGACCCCAGCAGCCGGTCGACCAGCGCCTCGCGCTTATCCGGCGCACGGTCATCCAGGAACGACCGCACCTCCGCCGCAGTCGGCAGCGTGCCGGTCACGTCCAGATAGGCGCGCCGTATGAAGACCGCATCGGTACAGCGTGCGGCCGGTGCCACCCCCGCGCGCGCCAGTTGCTCCGCCACCGCCCGGTCGACCGCCGCGGAAGGGCCGTCGGCTGCGGCGGCGTACCGTGCGACAGCCGCCAGCATTCCCGCCGTGATGATCATCCGAAAGGGGCGCATCATGCTCGCTAAAACGTATGCCGCACCGCTTTATTGCGCGACGACTCCACTTGCCCGTGCGACATACCTGCGGGCCTCCCGTCCGTGTCCCGGCCCGGCACCCCGTCCTGGCCCTTTGTCGTCGCCCGTCCGGCAGGGCCGACGCATCTAAATTTCTTGTCCGCAGATGACGCAGATGTGCGCAGATTAGGGAAGGGGCGGATCAATGGATCTTAGAAAAGGGGGTACCCTGCGCTCTTGTCCAATGCCCGAAGCTCCTTTCGTGGTCGGCCCGGACGGACTCAGGACAGAAAAACACTCTGATCTGCGGAAATCTGCGCAATCTGCGGACAAAAAGGCGCAGTCAATTATGATTTAGATGCGTCGGCCCTGGCCCGTCCGGCGGCCCGGCTTGACAGCGCGACGGCGGCCCGAAGGCCCTTCAGCGAGGCGTCGTCCATCCCGCCCTCTCCGGCAGGCTTGCGGCTGCGTCACTCGGTCACGGGCCCGCTGAAGAGGCGGACGCGTTCGATCAGGCCGACGAAGGGCCGGGGCGGCGGCTCCACCACGGGGCTGCCGGTGTCCGCGCCGATCTGCATGGCGTCGTTGGGGTCGCGGTCAAAGGGCTTGGGCAAGCGGGCCGAGGCGACCTCCCTGCCGTTCACCGAGAGGGTCACGCGGCAATCCTCGGTGAGGCAGCCCGCCAGCGTGGCCCAGCCCTCGATGGCGGCGGACGCTTCGGCCGTGACCGCGCGGTTGTTGGCGCTGACCGTGAAACGCGGGCGGCCCTCCTCGAGCCAGAGCGCGTAGCCGTAGCTCTTGCCGCCGCGCGCGAGGATCACCCCGTCGGGCTGCTCGGCCTTGACCACGGCCTCCACGCTCCACGTCTTGCCTGCGGGGTTGAGGGCCTTGTGCTTGGGCACTTCGACGTAGCCCGTGCCCTGCAGGCGCAGGGCCTTGCGGCCCTCGCGTCCCGGGGCGAGGGCGACCTCGCGGGCGACCCCGTCCACGCCGGTCTCGCTGAGATCCGGCACGCGTCCGCCTTCCAGACTGCCGAAGCGGTAGTGCAGGCGCAGGCCCGGCTTATCGGGCAGCGCGTCCGGTCCGCCCGGCAGGCCCCACCAGGCGGGCCGGTCCACATACTCCGGCACGAGGTAGCCCACCTCCCTCCAGAGGCGCGCGTGCTCGGAGAGCAGGCGCTCGCGCAGCGCGGCCGCGGCGGGCTCGGCGAAGAGGTTGCGCGTCTCGAAGGGGTCGGCGGCCAGATCGAAAAGCTCGGTCCACTCGGGGTGGTCGGTGTAACGGATCAGCTTGGCGTTCGCGGTGCGCACGGCCGTGATGTCCGGCACGAGCGAGTTCTTCTGCTTCTCCGCGAAGTACTCGTAGAACCAGCTCGGGCGCCACTCCCCCGCCGGGCCCGCGAGCAGAGGGCGCCAGCTCCGCCCCTGCATCTCCTTCGGGGCCGGCACGCCCGCGAAGTCCAGCAGGGTCTGGGCGAGGTCGAGGTTGAGCACCATCTCGTCGCGCACCTGGCCGCGCGCGGCGGGGCCGAGCGCGGGGTAGCGTACGATGAACGGCACGCGCAGGCTCTCGTCATAGGCGCTGCGCTTGTCGCCCAGGCCGTGCTCGCCCAGGTAGTAGCCGTTGTCGCTGGTGTAGATGACCACGGTGTTGGAGGCGAAGCCCAGCTCGTCCAGCGCACCCAGCAGGCGGCCGAGGCAGTCGTCCGCGGCGCTGACGCAGCGGAAGTAGTTGAGGTTGACCGGCACTTCGGCCGGCGCCTCGGCGGGCGGGGGCTGGCGCTTCTGGCCGGGCAGGTACGGCACGGGCGTATGCAGGTTCGGCACGGCGCGGGCCAGGGCGCCGCTGAAGCGCTCCCGGGCGCGCCCGGGCGGCGTGCAGGGGCCGTGCGGCGCCTTGAAGCCTACGACCATTGACCACGGCTTGGCCGAGCCCTGCTGCCGCTGCAGGAAGCCGAGGGCGTAGTCGGTGGCCACGTCGTCGATCCAGCCGCTGGAGGGCACGTCCTTGCCGTCCACCACGAAGGGGGCGTCGTCGTAGCGCGCGTGGCCGATGTAGGAGGCGTGGAAGTCGAAGCCGGGGCGCTCGCGCTGGCTGCCCATGTGCCACTTGCCCACGTAGGCGGTGGTGTAGCCCGCGGCGCGCAGCAGCGTGGCGTGGGTGACGCTCGCCTCGGGAAAGGGGCGGAAGTTGGAGGCGATGCCGTTACAGTGGTTGTAGCGCCCCGTGAGGTTCACGGCCCGGCTGGGCGCGCAGAGCGAGTTCACCACGAAGGCGTTGCGGAAGCGCACGCCCTCTGCGGCGAGCCGGTCCATGTGCGGCGTCTGGAACCAGGGGAAGCGGCCGGCCTCGCCCTGCTCTTTCTGCACGACCGACATGGCGTCGTAACGCTGGTCGTCGGTGTAGACGAAGAGGAAGTTCGGACGCGCCGGCGCGTCAGCGGCGCGCGTTTGCGAGCCGACCCCTAAGACTATGAAGCCGGCAAACACCCATCGTGCAGTCTTCATGAGAACGCTCCGTTCCTCCTCGGCCCGGCCTTCTCGCTTCTTGCCGCGGAGTCGGCCGCTGAGCCGCTGTTACTGCACCTTGAGCAGGAAGAAGCTCTTTTTTCCGCTGCGCAGGACCGCGAGGCGGCCCTCGACCAGATCCTCCGGGGCGAACACCCGCTCCAGCCCCGCAACCCGCGTGTTATTGAGGTTCAGCCCGCCCTGCTGCACGAGGCGGCGCGCCTCGCCCTTGCTGGCGATCATGCCGACCGCCGCCACCACCTCGAAGAGCGGTTTGCCGAGCACCTGGTCGGACGGCAACGTGGCCGACGGCACATTCGCGAAGATGGTCTCGAGGTCCGCCGCCGCCAGCCCCTCGATCGAGCCGCCGAAGAGGACTTCGGAGGCCCTCTTGGCTACCGCCAGCCCCTGCTCGCCATGGACCGCGCGCGTCAGCTCCTCTGCCAGGGCCTGCTGCGCCTCACGCCGCTCGGGCGCGGTCGCGACCGCCTGCTCCAGCTCGGCGATCCGCTCCAGCGGCAGGAAGGTGAAGATCTTCAGGTAGCGGATCACGTCGGCGTCCATCGCGCGCAGGAAGAACTGATAGAAGTCGTAGACCGAGGTCTTGCGCGCGTCGAGGAAGATCGCGTTACCCTCGCTCTTGCCGAATTTCTTGCCCGCGCTATCGCAGACAAGCGGGAAGGTCATGCCGAAGACCTCCTCGCCGCAGATCCGGCGCACCAGCTCGGTGCCGGCCGTGATGTTGCCCCACTGGTCCGAGCCGCCCAACTGCAGCGTGCAGCCGTAGGTCTTGTACAAATGATAAAAGTCATAGCCCTGCAAGATCTGGTAGCAGAACTCGGTGAAGCTCATGCCGTCTTCCGACTCCATGCGCTTCCTGACGCTGTCCTTGCTCAGCATCACGCCCATCCGGAAATAGCGGCCGATCTCGCGCAGCAGGTCGATGAAGGTGAAATCCTTGAACCAGTCGTAGTTGTTGACCATGATCGCCGGGTTGGCCGAGTCCGGGCTGAAGTCGATGAAGCGCGACAGGTTCTCCTTGATGCCCTCGAGGTTGCGCTCGACCTGTTCGGCGCTGAGCAGATTGCGCTCCTTGGACTTGCCGGAGGGGTCGCCGATCAGCCCGGTGGCGCCGCCCACCAGCGCGATCACCTTGTGGCCCGCGCGCTGCAGGTGGGCCAGCGTCATGATGGTCACAAAATTGCCAGCCTGCAGGCTGTCGTTGGTCGGGTCGAACCCCGCGTAGACCGTGAGCGGCTTGTCCAGCGCCTTCGCCAGCTCAGGGCTGGTCATGTCTTCGAACAGGTATCGGGCTTTGAAGGTGTCGAGGATGTTCATGGTGTGGCCGTTTCGAAGGAATCGATCCATTCGAAGGAATCGAAGCGCTCGACTCGGTCGATTCGCCCGATTCCTTCGACATTTCTCAAAACAAGAAGGGGCGCCTGTTTCCAGGCGCCCCCTATTTCGTTATTCGCCGCCGGGACGCCACTCTTCGCTCTGCGCGAAGGCGTCGTCGAAGGCCGCCGCCAGACCCACCAGGTTCTCGCCCGGCTTCAGGTCCGTCACGTTCAGGTCGCGGGCCAACTCCGCCACCTGGCTCTCGTTCATCGTCACAGCCTTGATGCTGAGGCCGATGCGCCGCTCGTCGCGGTCGATCTTCACGATGCGGGCCTCAACCTCCTGCCCGACCTTGAGCGCGTCCTTGACCTTCTCCACGTGCTGGTCGCTGATCTGGGAGATGTGCACGAGACCGTCCACACCGTCCTCAAGCTCGACGAACGCGCCGAAGGAGGCGATCTTGGAGACCTTGCCCTTGACGATCTGGCCGATACCGTAACGGCTGGTGATCGTGTTCCAGGGGTCGTCGCTGGCCTGCTTGAGGCCCAGGCTGATCCGCTGGTCGTTGGGGTTGACCTCCAGAACCACCGCCTCGACCTGCTGGCTCTTCTGCAGAACCTCGCTCGGATGGTTGATCTTGCGCGTCCAGGACATGTCGGAGACGTGGATCATGCCGTCGATCCCCTCCTCCAGCTCGACGAACGCTCCGTAAGTCGTGAAGTTCCGCACCTTACCCGTCACGCGGCTGCCGACCGGATAGCGGTCCTGGACCGTATCCCACGGGTTGGCCTCGGTCTGACGGATGCCCAGGGCGATCTTCTGGTTGGCCGCGTCGATGCTCAGCACCACCACGTCCACCTCGTCGCCCACGTTCAGCACGTCCGACGCGCGGGCGACCCGCTTCGTCCACGAGAACTCGGAGACGTGCACCAGGCCCTCGATGCCCGGCTCGATCTCGACAAACGCGCCGTACGGCACCAGGTTGACGACCTTGCCGCGCAGGCGGCTGCCGACAGGGAAGCTGCCCTCGATGTTGTCCCAGGGATTCGGCGTGGCCTGCTTCAGGCCCAGCGACACGCGCTCCCGGTCCATGTCCACATCGAGGATCATGACATCCAGCTCCTGGCCGACCTTGAGCATCTCGCTCGGATGCTTGATCCGGCCCCAGCTCATGTCGGTGATGTGCAGCAGACCGTCCAGACCGTCCAGATCCACGAACGCGCCGAAGTCGGTGATGTTCTTCACGCGGCCATGGCGCCGCTGGCCCTTCTCGATCGTGCCGAGCAGCTCGCGCCGCTTGTCCGCCATGCGCTCCTCGATCAGCTCGCGCCGCGACACGATGATGTTGCGCCGCTCATTGCTGATCTTGATGACCTTGAACTCGAACGACTGCCCGAGATAGGGGTCGGGGTCATGCACGGGCGTCACGTCCACCTGCGAGCCGGGCAGGAAGGCGTCCACGCCATCCACGCTCACGATCAGGCCGCCGCGCACCTTGCTGCGGATCGTCCCCGTCACCACGCCGCCCTCGGTGTACTTGCTGAGCACCGCGTCCCAACGCAGCTTGTCGTCCGCGCGGCTCTTGCTCAGGATCACCATGCCGTTCTCGCTCTCAAGCTCGACCAGCAGCACGTCGATCACGTCGCCCACCTTAGCCTGCGTGACGTCCTCGAACTCGTTCGAAGGCACCATGCCTTCCGACTTATAGCCGATATCGACGAGCACCTCGTTGCCTTTGATGCCGCTAATCGTGCCCTTGATGATCGAACCGGCCACGAACTGGTTCATCTGCTGGTCCAGCGCCGCCGCCATCACATCATACATCGCGCCGGCTTTAGGTTTCGCGGCCACGGGTTTGATCTTTGCCATGTCAGTGTGTTTCCCGTCCGAAGGACTCCGCCAACCCCTGTGGCGTCTGCGCCAGCCTGGCCGGCTGTGCGCCGTCTCCGGACGTTGTTACGTGTTTGTCCCAATCGGCCGCCCACTGGCTCCGGTCACCCGACCGGCCGCGGCGCGCCGCCTTACCCATTCTCTGGGCAAGAGGTATAAAATAGCAAAATGAATGCCAGCCGGACAAACGAAAAGAATGGGGATAGGGCGCATCCTTATCTCTCGGGAACTGGTATAGTGCTCGTGTTTTCTGGAGTGGTACCAGAAAAGGCTTGGGCGGCGTTTGCAACCCCGTTTCACTGACTCGAGCGTTGGCAAAGAAGAAGCAGCCGGACAGAAGGAACCCGACCCCGAGAGATAACCATGACCGCCAACAGAGATCTTTTGGACGCCGATTCCCTGATTCGCTTAGAATTCGGGTCAAGCACCGACCCGACGCAGCGCCCCGCATAACCTTGGCGTTGCTTTCCGGGAGCGGATCAGAGAGAATATCCTTTTCTTTCAGGAGGCCGGACATGCCGTTCTACGAATACCTCTGTGACGCCTGCGGGCACGCCTTCACACATCTGGCGCGCACGTTCTCAGACACGCCGGGCAAGTGTCCGGCATGCGGGGCGCGGCGCCTGCGCAAGCAGCTCTCGACCTTCTCCCCGACGGCCGCCACGCCCGCCGCCTGCGGGAGTTGCGCCTCGGCGCCGGCCTGTCCGTCGCTGCGCAGCGGCGGGTGCGCAGGCGCCTGCGGCCATTAAGGCATGAAAAAACCGGGAAGGACCTCGTCCCTCCCGGTTTCATGACCGTCGCAGGCCTAGGGCGTACGCCCTTACTCCTGACCGAGCCCCTTACCCTTCAGGTACTCGAGAACCTTGCCGACCGACGTCAGCTTCTCGGCGTCCTCGTCCGGGATCTCAGCGCCGAACTCCTCCTCGAACGCCATGATCAGCTCGACGGTATCGAGCGAGTCCGCGCACAGGTCATCGATGAACGACGCCTCCGGGGTGACCTGCTCGGCGTTGACGCCCAACTGCTCAACAATGATCTCTTTGACCCGCTCTTCGAGTTTGCTAGACATGTCTCTCTCCTTGACCTGGTTTCTCAGTTAAAGGCCACGGCCCGAGCCGCGCCAGTCACATCACATGACCATACCGCCATTTACGCTCAGCACCTGACCCGTCACGTAAGCGGCCTCCTCGGAGGCCAAGAACGCGACAGCCTTCGCCACATCCTCCGGCCCGCCGAAACGGGCCATCGGGATATTGGCCAGCATTTGGTCACGCACCTCTTGCGATAGGGCGTCCGTCATCTTCGAGGCGATAAACCCCGGCGCGATCGCGTTACAGCGAACGCCGCGGGGCGCCAGCTCCTTGGCTGTCGATTTCGTGAGGGCGATCACGCCCGCCTTGGAGGCGGCGTAGTTGCACTGCCCCGCATTGCCGATCAGCCCGATAATCGACGCGATATTCACGATGGCGCCGGAACGCTGCTTCATCATCGGCTTAGCGACCGCGCGCGTGAAGAGGAACGTGCCCTTGAGGTTCACGCGCAGCACGGCGTCCCAATCGTCGTCCGACATCCGGATCAGCAGGGTGTCCTTCGTGATGCCGGCGTTGTTGACCATGATGTCCACTTTGCCGAACACGCGGAGCACCTCGGCCACGCACGCGTTAACGGCGTCGCCGCTGCCGACATCGACCGCCAGCGGCAGCGCCTTACGGCCCAGCGCCTCGACGGCCGCGACGGTCTCGGCCAGCCACTCCGCCTGCAGGTCACACAGCGCCAAGTCGGCGCCCTCGGCCGCCAGCCGCTCGGCGATCGCACGCCCGATCCCGCGCGCGGCACCGGTCACCACCGCCACCTTACCTTCGAAAGCTCCCATTTCTCTCTTCCCCTGTCGCTTAAGGAGGCCCGGCGCCCGGCGCCGTCCTCCGGTTACCAGAAAACGTCCCTCAGCCGACCCAGGCGGCCGCCGTCTGCTCCAGCGACGCCGCGTCCTGCACGTTGAGCATGCCGACGCCCTTGTCGATGCGGCGGATCAGCCCGGCCAGCACCTTGCCCGGCCCGAACTCGACAAAGCCTTTCGCGCCCGCCGCGACCGCGCCCTTGACGCAGTCCGACCAGCGCACGGAATCCGTGACCTGGCGCAGCATCGCGTCCTTGATCGCCGCGGGGTCGCTGCTGTGCGGCGCGCCGCTGACGTTCGCCAGCACGGGCATCTG
>JAKJGY010000153.1 GCA_022704145.1 Verrucomicrobiota bacterium | reverse complement strand
CCGGCAACTGCTCGCGGGGCTCATGCGGGCGCGGCGCACGGCCCTGGACGCGCTGGATCTCCACGCCGCGAGGCAGGCGGAACCGGCGGCGGAGCCGCCGGCCAGTGGGCAGCCGGCAGTGGGCAGCGGGCAGCCGCCGGCGGCGGGCGTGCCGTGGGTGACGATGGATGACACGGGGGAGCTGGTCGACGCCGAGCCGGGAGCCGACGGCGCGGTGCCCGTCACGGAGATCATCGCCGAGTTCGAGGCGCCGGAGGAGCCAGTTGACAGTGGGCAGTTGGCAGTGGGCAGTGGGGCGCCGGGGGGAATCGAGGGGACGGAGGAGAGCCTGGTGCTCGACGACGGGCGGGTCTTCGCGGCTGACGATGAGCTTCCTCGGGGTGCCTATTCGATCGGCGGGCAGACGGTGACGACCGCGGCGCCGATGAGCGCGCGCGCCCTGATGGCGGGGCTGCGGCCCGAGACGCCGGCGGCGCGGTCGACGCGGCTGCTCGCGGCTGGGGGCGATACGGCGGCGGTGGACCAGGTGCTGGCCACCGGGAGCACGGAGGCGGTCCGCGCGGCGGCGCCGGGGGCCGGGGTCACCGTTGGCAGTGGGCAGCCTGCAGTGGGCCGTGGGCAGGGGGCCAGTGGGCAGGGGGCCAGTGGGCAGCCTGCGGAAGAGGTGGATAACGCAGAGGTGCAGAGGCGCGGAGAGGGAGCGGCGGAGCAGCACCGGCGCAACTACCGGCGGCTGCTGGCGGAGATGGGGCGCCGCCGGGGCGGGCGCGGCCCCTCGCCCGACGCGCGCGCGCTCGTGACCTACGCCGAAGGGGCCGGGCTCGCGCCGCGGGGTGTCTACCGCGATCTGGCGCGGCTGGGGATCCAGCCCGACCGGGCCGAGAAGCTGGTGCAGGCGCGCTTCCCGGCGTTCCGGCGCCGCGAGGTCTCCGTCGACGAGCGGCAGACGCTGCAGGACATCATCATCAACGATCTCGGCGGCATCCGCGACTGGAAGCGCGTTCCCGGCACGCAGGGCGTGCGCCTCGGCGCGGAGGGGGACTACCCCATTCCGCTGCGCCTGCGCGGCAAGGGAGGCAGCACGCTAGACAGGCTCCTGGTGAGCCTGCGCGACTACGGCTACGACTTCGAGACGGTCGACGAGCTCTACAACGCGATCATGGACGAGACCGGGAAGCAGGCGGCGCTCGCCAATCCCGGTGCCTCGCTGCGGAAGGAGGAGGATGCGCGCGACCGCGATTACATCAAGTGGGAGAAGAACGAATCCGAGACCGCGCCGCCGGAGACGCTGCGCGTCGGCGCCTTCTACCGGGTGCGGGGGCGGGGGTACATCGTCGCCGGCGAGGGCGACACGGCGTTCGAGGTTCATCCCATCGACGGGCGCGGGCCGCGGCCCGACCTGGCGGAGTTCATCCCCTACGACGGCGGGGGGCCGCGGATCGACAAGGGCAGCCTGAAGCAGGCGGAGGCGGCGGCGGTGCCGGCGGCTGCGGATATCAACGCGGCGGCGCAGAGGCGCGGAGAGGCGGAGACGGGAGACGGGGGACGGGCGGCGGCAACGGCGGTTCCCCAGGCGGGAACTGGATCGGCGGTTGCCCAGGCGGGAACTCCGGCGGGGGCGGCACCGGATACGGAGATCAATGCGGAGGAGGCGGCGGCGGAGGAGCGTTTCCGCGAAGCGCAGATTAAGAAGATTGTCGAGGAAAGGGAGTCGAAGAACCGCGAGTTATCGGCGTTCCTGCGCGGCGAGGGCATCTCGCTGGACAGCGACATATTGCTCGACAGCGACGGGACAACGTATGTCGACCATGTAGCCAAGGATGACAACGGGTTTGTGCAGGTGCGGCTTGAGCGGCATACCAGGCAGGGCGCCATGCAGTCGCGCCTGGTGACGGTCAAGCCCGGCGACACGATCACCGCTGAAATGGATGACAGCAAGGCTGGCACCACGCGCTACGCGGAGGCGCAGGCGGCGTTCAAGGAGCGGGTGGCGAAGAAGCGGGCGCTGGTGCCGCCGAAGAAGGGGAAGAAGGCGGCGGGGTTGCAGCTGGACAAGGCGCCTCCGGGCGGGTGGGGCGACGCCGACCTGGTGATGCCGGCGGGGTGGCCCGCGCTGCGCGGGCTGGACCTGGCGCCGGGAAGCGGACAGATGCGGCCGGTGCCGGGCCGCGCGGACGGGGCGGTGTTCAATGTGCTGCACCGCAAGCCGGACATGATCCCCGACACCTTCCGGGCGATCATCCAGCGGCCGGAAGGCGGCGGGGGCGGGTGGCTGTCGGTGCAGGGCACGGGGATGACGCCGGGCGAGGCGTTCCGCGCCGCGGCGCGGGAGTACGACGGCAAGATCAAGGGGCAGGCGGCGGAGGACTCCCGTCAAGACGCGGCGGCGCCAAGCGCCCCTTCCCCCGCCTCCCCGGCGGGCTCGGCCGCGGCTGCGAAGATGTCGCCGGAGCAGCGCGCGCGGCTGGAGGCGATCAAGCGCAAGCTCCAGGGGCACATCGCCGACGGCACGCTGCGCGAGGAGACGGAGCCCTACTACGCCGGGCGGCGGATCGTGCCGCCGGCGCGCTCGGTCGTGCGCGAGGGTGGGCGGATCAGCGGCGAGGCGCTGCAGGTCGGGCTCGACCTGGCATCGCTCTACGCCGAGACGGGGCTGACTCGGTACGAGGATTTCGCCGGGGCGGTGCGGCGTGACCTGCTACCCGACATGTGGGAGACGCTCAAGGCCCACCTCCCGGCCTTTTGGAACCACGCGGGCGCCGACAACCCCGCCCTGGAGGAGATCAACCGCAAGGCGGCGGCGGAGGTTCATGCCCGGATCGAGGTCCTGGGCCGCGGCGGACCGGGCGGCGTCGGCGTCGGCGATCCGGTGCTGAGCGGCGCGGCTCCGGCGGCCGTTCCCCAGTCGGGAAGCCCGGCGGCGGAGATGGACGCGGCCCTCGAAGACATGCACGCGCTGCGCCGCAGGCTGGAGGCGGCGCACGGCGCCGAGGCGTGGGAGGAGCGGCTCGCGCCGGAGGAGCAGGCCCGGTGGGACGCGGCCATGAAGCGCGCGCGCGAGGCGGTGCAGCGGCTGCGGCGCGGGGGCGGCGATCGCTGGTGGGACACGCCCGCCGTGCAGGCGGCGCGCGCGGCGCAGGCGGCCGAGGAGCAGACGGACGGTATCGACACGCCCGAGCGCATGGCACTGCGCGCGGACATCGCGCGGGAGATGTACGGCAACGGCTCGACGACCAAGGGCCGGCAGCTCTGGATCGTGATGGGGCTGCCGGGCGCGGGCAAGTCGCGCGTGGTCGTCAACGAGATCAAGCGCCGGCACGGCGCCTTCGAGGTTGACGCGGACGTCGCCAAGACCCGCCTGCCCGAGTTCGCCGGCGGCGCCGGGGCGGGGCGCGTCCACAAGGAGAGCGCCGTCATCGCCGAGCGTTTCGTCATGGAGCAGCGATGCCTGCCGGCGGGGGACAACGTCGTCTTCCCGACGGTGGGCCGCAACGCCGCCAAGCTCGCCGCGCTGGTCGCGCGCTGGCAGGCCGGCGGCTACACGGTGCATCTGATCAACGTCGAGGTGGCGCCGGACACGAGCATCGAGCGCGCGCTGACGCGCTGGGGCGAGAGCGGGCGGTTCGTTGACCCGGCCTATATTGCCGGATTGGGCTTGCAGCCCGCGCAGACTTTTGCTACAGTCAAATCGAAGGCGGACAGCTATGAACACTGGAACAACGAAGTCCCCTGGGGCACGCCCCCGGTCCTTGTCGAGCGCGGAACCGGCGTTCCTGCCGGGCGAGACGGGCAGGGAGCTGGACGCGGGCCGGATGCTGGCGGGCGCGGAACTGGTGGCGGCGGAGGAACGGCGGCTGGGCAGGCCCCTGACGTTCGCGGAGGAGTGGCGGGCGGTGCTGCCGGCCTACCGGTAGGAGGGCGCGATGCTCTACAGAACCGAGATTCTCAAGATGCTGCGGCGGCGCCAGCCGGAGGAGACGGCGCGGCTGGAGCGGCAGGGCCTACTGATGGAGACGGTCGAGCGGATGGAGGCGTCCCTGCAGGAATACGAGGACGGCCAGATGCAGCAGGCCTGGCCGGTGATGCAGGCGACGCAGGGGGCGGAACGCTTCCAGGTGCTGCCCAACGTCCAGCACCGGGCGCGGCAGGACAACCTGGCCTCCCTGGACTGGATGGTGGAGTGGGAGCCGGAGGCGCGCAGGCGGGCCCACGAGGAGGGGTTCGAGGAGTTCCCGTCGCAGGAGACGGAGGAGGACTCGGTGCTGGAGCCCTACATCCAGGAGTTCCTGCCGGTGTGCGCGGGCGACCGCAAGGCGGCGCGGGACCGGGCGCTGGAATACGCGGAGCTGACGGGCCGGCTGGCGATCCCGTAGCCGGCGAGAACTGGCGCCTCACGCGGGCCGACCTGGCCGAAGGCGGCGTGACGGCGCGCGCCGAGGCCAACATGGCCGCGCTGCGGCTGCTCAAGCGCATCGAGCGCGAGGGCCGCGCGGCCACCCCCGACGAGCAGCGGATTCTCGCGGCCTATGCCGGCTGGGGCCATACCGGGATGAAGAACGCCATCTTCCCCGTGGGCGCGCCGGGCAAGGGGACGCTGGGCGCGCTGGCGGCGGAACTCAAGCAGCTTCTGACGCCGGAAGAGCACCGGACCGCGTCGCGCTCCACGCAGTACGCGCACTACACCACTCCCGAGGTCATCGCGCCCATGTGGCGCGCGGCCCTGCGTCTGGGGTTCCGCGGCGGGCGCGTGTTCGAGCCGGGCTACGGCGCGGGGCGGTTCCTGGGCATGATCCCCGAGGAGGTCGCCGGCGCGACGGTCATGTCGGGCATCGAGATGGACGGCGTCTCGGCGGCGATCGCGCGGCTGCTGTACCCCAGGAGCGACCTGCGGCACGGCGATTTCGTGGACTTCCCCCTGGTCTCCGACACGTTCGACCTGGTGATCGGCAATCCGCCCTTCTCGGACCGCGTCGTCACGGCCGATCCGCACTTCGCCAAACAGAAGCTGCTGCTGCACGACTACTTCATCGCCAAGTCACTCGCGATGCTCAAGCCCGGCGGCATCGGCATCCTGGTCACGTCGCACGGCACGATGGACAAGGGCGGGCAGAAGGCGCGCGCGCTGATCGCCGCCGAGGCCGACCTGCTCGGCGCGATCCGCCTGCCCAACACGGCCTTCAAGACCGACGCCGGAACCGAGGTCGTCACCGACATCCTCTTCATCCGCAAGCGCGAGCTGCTCGCCCAGCCCGGCGGCGAGGCCTGGCTGGAGCTGGCGGAGATTCCGACGGACGGCGGCGGCAAGGCGTGGGTGAACGAGTACTTCGCGCGGCATCCCGAGATGGTGCTGGGCAGGCACGCGCTCTCGGGCAAGATGCGCTTCGGCGGCGGCAGGGAGTACACGGTCGAGCCGGCGGCGGGCGATCTGGAGGCGCAGGTGGCGGCGGCGGTGGCGCGCCTGCCGGAGATCCAGCCCGCGGCGCCGGCGCCTTCGGCCGCCGCGGCTCCGCTCCCGGCCGCGGCGCCGTCGGGGGCCGACGCCAAGGCCGCCGCGCTGGCCGAGACGCGCGTGGACGGCGGCTTCCTGGCCGACGGATCCAAGGTGTTCATGGCCGAGGGCGCCGTGCGCGTCCCGGTGCTCCCGATCGCGGAGCGCAAGCACGCCGCCGATGGCGACAGCGCCTACTACGTCTCGAAGGATGCCCTGGGCGTGATCCGCAGCTACATTCCCCTGCGCAACGCCTACATCGCGGTGATGCGCGAGCAGCGGCAGGCGGGCAACGACGCTCAACTCGCGGCGGCCCAGCGGGAACTCAAGAAGCAGTACGAGCGCTTCCTCTTCCGGCACGGCCGCCTGGGCCGGTCGGTCGCGCGCACCGTCACCGACAAGGCCACCGGCGAGGAGACGGAATCGCGCCGCTATCCCAACATCGACGCGATCAAGATGGATGTCTGGTACGGCGGCGTGGCGGGGCTGGAGCGCTACGACGCCGACGGCGCCTTCGAGAATCTGGCGCCGCTGTTCAGCGAGCGCGTGATCGGCGTCGAGCCCGAGGCGCGCGTCGAGACGCCGGCGGACGCCCTGGCCGCGGCGCTGCGCGAGACGGGCCGGGCCGATATCGCCCGTGCAGCGGCGCTGCTCGGGCGCGGCGAGAACGAGACGGCCGAGTCGCTCGGCGACCTCGTCTACCGCGATCCGGCCGATGGCCAGTGGCTCACGGCCCAGCAGTACCTCACGGGCAACGTCAAGGAGAAGCTGAAGGCGGCGCGCTCGCGCGCCGCCGCCGACGCCTCCTACCGGCGCAACGTCGAGGCGCTGGAGAAGGTGCAGCCCGCCGACCTGCCCCCCTCGCGCATCAGCCTGGAGCTGGGCATGCCGGTCATCCCCCCCGCCGACATCCGGCGCTTCATGGCCGAGGTCATCGGAGTGCCGATCGACGGCGTCGCGCACCAGCCCCTGACGGGCCGCTGGACCGTGACGCCCGGCGACGGCGTGCCGCGCGCACAGCGCGTCGTGCCGCGCTTCGCGACGGCGCGCCGCACGGCCGACGAGATACTCGAGTCCGTCCTCGCCAACCAGCCGGTGGCCGTCTACGACACCGACCGGGACGGCAAGCGGGTGTACAATGCCGACGCCTCGGCGGCGGCCAACGAGGCCGCGCGGCAGATGCGCGACGCCTGGGGCGCCTGGGTCTGGGCCGACCCGGAGCGCATGGAGCGCCTCGCGCGGGCCTTCAACGAGGCCTACAACGTCTGGCACGACGAGCCCTTCGACGGCTCGCACCTGACCTTTCCCGGCCTCTCGACCGAGATCAAGCCCTACCCGCACCAGCGCGACGTGGCCTGGCGCTTCCTCTCCAGCGGCAACACTTACGCCGTCCACGAGGTGGGCCTCGGCAAGACGATTGGGGCCATTCTCGGGGTCATGGAGTCGCGGCGCATCGGCGCGGCGCGCAAGCCGATGATCGTCGTGCCCAACCACATGCTCGGGCAGTGGAACAGCGACTTCATGGCCACCTACCCGGCGGCGCGCATCCTTCTGGCCGACGAGGACCACTTCGCGCCGCGGCTGCGCCAGCGCTTCCTGGGGCATGTCGCGGCGGGCAACTACGACGCCGTCATCATCACGCACAGCGCCTTCAAGCTCCTGGGCGTGGCGCCCGAGACGGAAAGGGAGTTCATCGACGGCGAGCTGGCGGAATACCGCCGCGTGCTGACGGAGATGGACAAGCAGGACCGCGGCCGCAAGGACATCGAGAAGGCCATCGAGCGCCTGGAGGACAAGCTCAAGCGCCTCTCGCAGATGAAGCGCGACAAGGGTTTGGTGTGGGACGACCTGGGCGTGGACATGCTTGTCGTCGACGAGGCCCACGAATACCGCAAGCTCGCCTTCCAGACCACGCGCACCCGCACCAAGGGCATCGACCCGGAGGGCTCCGACAAGGCCTGGGACCTGAACCTCAAGCTCCAGCTGCTGCACCGCCGCACGCCGGGGCGCAATGTGATGTTCCTCTCCGGCACACCGATCGTCAACACCATGGCCGAGGCCTATTCCGTGCTGCGGATGCTCGCGCCCGACGCGCTCAAACAGGCCGGGGTGGCCACGTTCGACGCCTGGGCCGCGACCTTCGCCGGCGATGTGCAGAGCTTCGAAAAGACGGCCGGCGTGGGATACCAGATCGTCAGCCGCCTCGGGCGCTGGCAGAACCTCCAGATGCTCTCCGGCCTCTGGCGCCAGGTGGCCGACTACAAGCGCTACGACGACCTGCCCTACATGCGCGCGCGCGCCTCGGGCCGGCGCCCGGTCATGCGCACCGGCGGCATCCAGGGCGTCGTCGTGCCCGAGAGCCCCGCCCAGAAGGACTACCGCGAGCGGGTGGTCACCGAGCGCATCGAGGCCATCAAGCAGCGTTCCGGGCCGCCGCATCCCGGCGACGACATCCTCCTGAGCGTCATCACCGACGCGATCCACGTCGCCCTCGACGAGCGCTTCGCCGATCCCTCCCTGCCTCCCGATCCCGACGGCAAACTCGCCCGCATGTCGGCAAAGATCGTCGAGATCTGGGAAGATGGCAACCGCGGCCCCGACCCCGACCGCCGCACGCAGATCGTCTTCATGGACAAGGGCCTGCCCGACATGGAGACTAAGCGCGGATTCTCCACCTACCTCGCCCTGCGCCGGGCGCTGATCGACGCCGGCATTCCCGCGCGGGAGATCGCCTTTGCCCAGGACTACAAGAAGAAGGCCGACAAGGAACGGCTGCAGGCCGACGTGCGCGCCGGCCGCGTGCGCGTGCTGATCGGCTCTATGCAGGGGATGGGCACGGGCATGAACGTGCAGGAGCGCCTCGCGGCGGCCCACTTCATGACGATCCCGTGGTATCCCGCCCTCGTCGAGCAGGCCGCCGGGCGCATCATCCGCCAGGGCAACATGTTCGCCCGCTCCGAGGTCCCGGCCGACGCGGCCGCCTGGGCGGAGCAATCCTTCTATCCGGGCTTGCTCGACCAGGCCTACGAGGCGGCCATCGGCGAGGTGGACGTCTTCGCCTACATGACCGCCGGCACGATCGAGGAGTTCATGTGGGGCATGAACGAGACCAAGTCGCGCTGGATCGAGGGGTTCTACCGCGGCGGCACCGATTCGATGGACGGCGAGCTCGACAGCCAGTCCGACCAGTACGCCCTGCTCAAGCAGATGACCAGCGACGATCCCCGCGTCCGCCAGCTCGCCGAGATGCAGTCGGAACTGGCGCGCCTCCAGTCGCTGGAGCGCGCGCACCTCGACGGCATGGCCATGGCCGCCCGAAATCTCAAGCGGGCCGAGGATACGGAGCGCGACGCCGCCGAGTCCGCGGCGCGGCTCGAGGCCTTGCCGCCTGCCCCGACCACGCGCGGCGACGCCTTCCGCGTGCAGATCGGCTCTGAATGGCACAGTAAGCGCAAGGATGCCCTCGACGCGCTGGGCGACGTGGTGAAGGGGATTATGCTTGCCCCCGGCGCCAACAAGGTCAAGATCGCGTCCTTCGGGGCGGGCTACGATGTATTCGCAACCGGGTGGCTGGACAATACCGCCCTGTTGAGCCTCGTCAATGGAGAGACGTATCTGGTCAGCGGCTTCAAGATCGGCGGCGAGGACGGGCACACCATCGCCGGGGCCATGCAGCAGTTTGAGAACGCGATGGCCTCCATCGGGGCGCAGATTGCGCTGTACAAATCGCGGGTCAAGGATGCGCGCGAGGATGCCGCGCGCCTGCGCGGCGTCATCAAGCCCTGGGACCGTTCGGACGAGATGAACCAGTTGCGGGCCGACATCCAGAGGCTCAAGGCCGAGATGGCGCAAGCCTCCCAGGCGGCGGCCCACCACGGCGCCGCGCCCGGCCCGGCCGCCGGCGGGGTGCGCGAGGGAGCGGCGAGATACGGAGGGGTTGCGGCCGGGGCGGAGGCGGGCTATACTGGGGGGCGTGGAGAAGCAACGCCCATTCAGGATGCCGGAGCAGCCCGCGCGGATCAGGCTGACGGGCTCGGGGCGCTTCCTGCCGGCGGGACTGCCGGTGGTCAAGGGCCCGGCGGCGCGG
>JAKJGY010000152.1 GCA_022704145.1 Verrucomicrobiota bacterium | reverse complement strand
GCCGAGCCGGTGATCCAGACGCGGCTGGACCCGCAGGCGCCGGACCGGCTGCTGGTGACGCTGACGGCGCCGGACGCGGGGGCGTTCGGGCGCGGGCTGGAACGGCTTGAGGCTTCGGCGGAGCACCTGCTCGATTTCCGCCGCAAGGAGGGCGCGATGGGCCGCGTGCTGGCGGTGACGGACGCGGGGCTGGAGCGGGTGTACACGCGGTATATCCTGGAGCAGGCGGCGCGGGGCTATCTGGTGGCGGGCGAGGACACGTGCGCGGCGTTGCGCGAAGCGGACTACTACCGCGCGGACGGCGGCCGGAGGCCGGCGTGGGAGGATTGGGCGGCGCTGATCCTGGACTGCGCGCGGGCGCTTTCGGGCGAGGAGCTGGCGCTGGTCAGGCGTGTGTGCGGCGAGGGCGTGAACGTGGTGGTCAGCCGCGCCTGCTATCGTGCGAACCCGGGGCTGCAGGCGTGGTGCGGCGGTGCGGCGGAGGGGGCTGCGGCCGGGGCGCTGACAGGACGTTTCACGCTCGAGCCGGCGCTGTCGGGGCCGGTTCCGGTGAAGGAGCTGGGCGGCGCGGACGGCGAGGTGATCGCGCGGTTCGCGCCGAAACACGCGGGAAGCCGGGCGTTGGAGGTCGCGGCGGTGGCGGCCGGTGCGGACGGCGAGGTGTGGGCGCGGGCGGCCGCGGGCGGCGCGCCGGTGGTTGTGGCGTGGCGGCGCGGCAAGGGGCGCGCGGTGGTGTTCGGGTGCGATTTCGGGCGCGCGGCGGAGGTGCACTGGGACGTGACGCACGCGGGCGCGACGCACCGGCTGTACGACCGCGACACCGCGTGCGGCCTGGAGCGGGTGAGCCGCTGCGTGGTCAACGCCTGTCTGGCGGGGCGCGAGCCGGAGCGGATGAAGCCGCGGCTGTTCCTTCGCGTGACGCCCGAGGTGGTGCTGCTGCGCGGGGGTGGCGCGGCGGTGGCGCGCGCCGAGGTGGTGCTGTGCGACGTGGAGGGGCGACCGGTGGCGGGCGAGCTGCGGGCGCGGGCGCGGCTGTGCGCGGACGGCATGACGTCAGGCGGCGGGGCGTTCACGGAGCTGACGCCGGCCGGGCCGGGGCGTTTTCTCGTGACGTTCGGACCGGAGGGCTTGGCGCAGGCGCAGGTGACCTACGCGCCGCTGCGGCGGCTGGGGGAGCGCTGGACGGTGCTGAGCGCGCAGTTCAAGGCGTATGCCGAGGGGCATGTGCCGGCAGACGGCGCGGCGGCGTTTATCGTGACCGAGTGAACCTCGTATTAGCCTTCCTCTTCCGGTTCTTCTTCAGGGAACAGATCCATTTGACCGTTCTCCGAGCATTCACCGAACTTCTTGCCTTTCAATGGGCGGAGGTCGATCACGGCACCGAACTTGGCGAAGACAGAAAGGAATCTATCGAATTCCTTGCCCCAGTAGACCATTGCACAGGACATCGGGGCACCTTTGCCACCGTTCTGCCCATTGACGAGGAACTTGAGGCGTGTGTCGTACAAGAAGCAGACTGCGGTTGCCTTGCCGAACACATTGTTTTTCCAGTGACCGGTGTTTGTGGCAACAGGCACAAGGGCGAGAACTTCGGCTTTGTATTCCGTATGGGCGGTGGCACAACGGCACAACCACTTCTTGATCGAGGTGCCACGCTCCTTGTCTATTCCGTATGGCGGATTCACGTAAATCGTAGGGAAATTCCACGTCTCTCGGAGTCCGTCATGCCTCGGCAGGCGATATTCCGTCTGTGCACCGACAATCGAGTAGTCGTTTGAACAGGGGTCAAGGGCGATGCGTCCACCAAAGAAATCACGAACCGCGTTGACGTACTTCTCCGGTGTTCCCCACTCTTGACTGAGTGTGTTTAGTGTCCGCCCGGCTGTCATGCGTGAATCTCCTGCCAGTTCTTGCCTTTCAACGTGCCCAGTTCGTCTTTCAGGACCGCAAGGTTCTTACCTGCGGGGGCGATGATGTTGAACCATCCTTCAATCGTACTCGCCTTCGATCTGAAGTACGTTTGAAGGGCTGTATCGGCGGCAAGTGAGATTTGGACTTTCGTAAACTGGTTTGCCCCCTTCTTGCCTGTGTAACTGGCAAGAAACGCTTTTCGGGCTGCGCCAAGCTCTGGGGCTGGGGACAACAGCAATTCATCAATGAATTGGGCAATGCCAGCGTCGGTCAAGAACAACAGCCAGTCATAAGACTGGGCAAGTACCTTTAGTTCCTTGTTGTGGTTCTCCGACGTGAACCAGTTGCCGTGATTGCTCACAACGCCGACGGTCAAGATGAAGCGTGAAAGGAGTTCTGGATCGCTCGACGCAATGATCTCGGCCATCAGTTTGTAGTAGTCACCATGCCGAAACGACCCGTCGCGTTTCTGAATGAGACCGCCCATGCTGCCATCGGTCAATCTGATCTTCTGCAAGGCGGACACCGTTCGGGCAACGTAGGCACCTTGTTTCGCCTTTTCAATCGTCTGCGGCCCCTTCCGCATGCCTTCCTCGACGCCGACGCGCTTACACTCGAAAATGGCAAAAGGACGGCGGCGTAGGGTGGCGACGGAGTAGTGCCCAGTCTTCCTGCCGAGGTTGTCAAGGTAGGCGTTGAGGAACGTTTCACCGCAATAGCAGACGGTGCATGAATTCCGGAGCACCAAGTCATTGCTCAGGAGGGCACTGTTCTTGATCGAGTCCGCAGGGATCGACAGTGCGGCAACCTCCGGGAGTTTGGCAACCTTCCGCGCTGTGATGGGGAGACTTTCGCGGTTAAAGTCAACCGTAATGAGCGGCGTTGAGGGATGAAGGCTGTACTCGACGTTGTGCGTGATGTCGTCGTTTCCGAACTCAGGTAGTGGCTTCTCTATCGCAACATTTCGCTCAAGACCCCACGCCTTGAGCGAATAGAAGGTGATGATTTCGACGAGGGTGCCGAGTGCTCGGCCAGCAGCCTTCTTCGAGTCCTTGGCATAGTGAAAGATCTTCTCGGTAAGAACCTTTTGTAACTGGTCAACTGATGGGTATGACATTCTGTGTTCTTCCCTTTCGCGGTTTGGTGGTGATAGTGGCCGAAAGCGATGGGCAGTGCAAGATGAAATGATGTGCTTGTCGGGGAAAATTCATGTCTATTCTACGAACGGGAAGGGGCGTCGGAAGGAGGGGAGGCCTGAATCCGTTGGGTCTGGTAGGACGCGCGACGCCGGTCTGAGGGCAGGGCGTGCGCTTTGGGGTTGAACGGGGCGGGGCGTGACGGTTAAGATAACGGTGATTGGGGGCCCAATGCGGAACGGATGCGAATGTGTTTTAGTGCTGCTGCTGTGCGGCGCGTTTCAGGCGGCGGCGGATTTCCGGCCGCAGGTGGCGGCGGCGCTGGCGCGCGGCGACAAGCGGGTGGTGATCCCGCCGGGCGTCTACCGGCTCGCGCCGGAAGGGGGCGGCAAGTGTGTCTGGACGCTGAATGACCTTTCTGACACGGAGATCGTGGCCGAGGGGGTCACGCTGGTCGCCACGCGACTGACCCGCGCGGTGGCGCTGCACGGCTGCCGCGGCGTGACAGTTCGTGGGCTGACGGTGGATTACGACCCGCTGCCGTTCACGCAGGGCACGGTGGTCGCGGCGGACGAGGGCGGCGGCTGGATCGACGTGAGGCTCCATGCGGGCTATCCGCGTCAGCCGTACGCGCGGGTCGATGTGGTCGATCCGGTCACGCGCTACCGTAAGAAGGGCATGCCCTTCCTGTGGGGCGCGAAGGCGGAGCTGCGCGGCGAGGACAGGGTGCGCGTGCTGCGGGAGGGGATCGGGCGCACGGCCGCTGTCGGCGACCTGGTTTCGCTCAGCACCGGACCGGCGGCGGACGGCATCCCGCACGCGCTGACGCTGGAGCGGTGCGCGGGTGTGACGCTGCACGGCGTGACGGTTCACAGTGCGCCGGGCATGGGGCTTCTGGAGAGCGACGGCGAGGGCGGGACGGCGTATGTCGCGTGCCGCGTGGTGCCGGGCCCGCCGCCGGCGGGCGCGCGGGAGGAGCGGCTGCTCAGCGCCTCGTGGGACGCGATGCAGGTCAAGACCGTCCGGCAGGGCCCGCGCGTCGAGGACTGCGAGGTCCGCGAGGCGGGCGACGACTCGTGGAGCGTGCAGTCCTCGGACTATCTGGTGCTGAAGGCGGAGGGCGGCGAGCTGGTGGTGGCCAGCCGCGATCCATACACGCGCGGGGTGGAGGTCGGCGACCGGCTGGCGGCGTGTCTCGGCGCGCCCGTGGCGGCGGTGGTCGCGCGTCGCGAGGTCTCGCGGGAGCAGGCGGCGCTCGCGCCGGAGACGCTCGCCAAGCTGGCGGAGGCCAAGCCCTGGTCGTTGTGGCGGGTGGCGGAGCGCTGCCTCGTGCTGACGCTGGACGGCGCGCTGCCGGCGGCGGCGGGCGACTCGCTCTTTTCGCCGGACCGGATGGGCAACGGCTTCGTGTTCCGCAACAACCGTATTCACAGCTCCGGGCGGGTTTTGATTAAGGCGTCCGGCATGGTGGAGGGCAACGTGCTGGACACGCCGCACGCGCTGGTCGTGTGTCCGGAGGTGCCCGGCGCGGCGGCGGCGGGGATCGACGGGCTGGTGATCCGCGGCAACACGATCCGCCGCGCGGGCTGGTTCTGTCCCGCGCCGTGGTCGAGCCAGGCGGGCGCGCTGTCGGTGACGGCGGGCCTCGACGCGCAGAAGCTGCGGGCGGCGGGCGTCTTCGCGAACCTGCGGATCGAGAAGAACGTGTTCGAGGAGTGCGTCGGGCCGAACGTGGTGGTCTCGTCGGCGAGCGGCGTTATAATCCGGGGGAACCGGTTCGTGCGTCCGCAGCACGAACGCGCCAACGACACGGGCTCGAGCTACGGCATCGCGCGGGACGCGGTGGTCTGGGTTGCGGAGAGCGAGGCGCTGGAGCTGGGCGATAATCCGATCCTCGAGCCCGGCCCGTGCGGTGGCGAGGCCATGGTGATCAAGGGGCGGCGTTCAACGGACAAGACGCAGTGACGCGTTTCAAGTTTTCAGCAGATTTTTTTGTCAGATTTGTGAGTTTCGGCCTATATTCATTGTATGCCTGTTTCAGAAACCGCACAGGGTGATGGCTTGGAGGCGATACGGCGCCTGGTCGTAGAGGCTCAGGAGGAGCTGTTTTCTTTTGTCGCGTTACTTTTGGGGAATACCGCAGACACGAGAGAGGTCATGCAGCAGACCAACCTCGCGCTATTGCGGAAGGCGTCACAGTATGAGCCGGACCGGCCGTTCCGGGCATGGGCGCGGTCGATCGCCTACTATGAGGTGCTGACCTTCCGGCAGCGCCAGCGGCGCGAGCGGCTGGTGTTCGACGACGAGCTGCTGGACCGAGTCTCCGCGAGGATCATGTGCGAGGAGGAGATCGAAGAGGCGGACGTGGGACGGCGGCGTGCGGTGCTGGCTTCCTGTCTGGACAAGCTGACGCGGTTTCAGAGGTCGTTGATCGACCGGCGCTATTTCAAGGGCGTCTCGGTCGCGCAGATTGCCCGGCAGGAGACGTATACCGAAGCGGCGATATCCACCCTGCTGTACCGTATCCGCAAGAGTCTGGCCGAGTGCATCCGGCAGGAAGTGGAGGAGGTCTCGGCCTAAATGAGTCGGCTGCCCATAGGTTTTGAGGCGTTGTGCGACCGCGTCATCAGCGGCGAGGCCAGCGCGTTCGAGCTTGCGCGGTTCCGCGAGACGCTGCGGCGCGCCCCCGAGCTGATGGATGCGTACATCCGGCAGATGAGGATTCACAGCCGCTTGGAGGGCGCCGTGTTTGCGGGCCGGGCCGTCAGCCGGCCCTATCGGCTGGCGACGGGGCCTTCCGGTCGGGCCCGCGCCTTGCGGCTGGGGGCGGCCGCGGCGGCGGTCATGCTGGCCGGGGCGGCGGTGTGGCAGGCGGTTCGGGAGTCCGCAGCGCCCGGCGGGGGCGGCGGCGCGCTGACGGGAGCGCCGCCGGTGTGTGTGGTGAGGCAGGCTGGCGCCAAGGGGCTGAGGCTGCCGTCGAGGCTTCCGGGCGAGGCGAGCCTGGCCGCAGGCCGGGTGACGGTGCGGCTGGATTCGGGAGCGTTGGTGACGCTGTTCGGGCCGGCGCGGCTGCGGCTGAAGGACGGGATGCGCGTAGCGCTCACGAGCGGGCGGCTGATGGCGGATATCGGGCCAGAGGCGGTTGGGTTCACCGTCGAGACGCACAACGCGCGTATCTGGGACTTGGGGACGCTGTTCGGCGTGGAGGCGCGCGCGGGCGTCTCAGACGTGTATGTTTTCGAGGGGCAGGTGATGGTGGAGCGTCCGTCGGGCGCGTTCATCGAGAACTGTCTGGCGGGGGAGGGGGTGCGCGTGCGTGACGGAAGCGATCCGGTCAAGGTGCGCGCCTCGCTTGTCGCCAACCAAGGATTCGTGCGGATGTTGAGTCCGCAGCGGGCAAGAAACGAACAGGAGAGCGCAATGACAACGATGAAGACGATCATGTCCCTGAGTGCGGCTTCGGTGATTGCCGCCTCGTCACTCTCAGCCGAGGATGGTGTCTGGAGGAATCCGGCGGGTGGCGCCTGGGAGGAGCCCGCGAACTGGCAGGAGGATACGGTTGCGGGCGGTATAGGCGCGACTGCGACGTTCGGGACGCTGGAGCCGGGCGGGGACATCGCCGTGACGGTCGGCGGCGCGCTGCTGCTCGGCAACCTGGTGTTCGGTGGCGCGGGCAACGAGAACCTTTGGTTGCTGTCGGGCGCGGCGCTGACGCTGACCAACACGGTCCGTCCGGCGGTCGAGGTCAACAACCGCGAGGCGCTGATCGCCAACCATTTCGTCACGGCGCTGGGCTTCGAGAAGCGCGGGGCGGGAACGCTGGTGCTGACAGGCACGAACTTCTCTGAGTCGGTCGTTTCGGTGGCGGCCGGCACGCTGGCGCTCTCCAATCAGGCGTCGCTGGCCAAGATGCGGCTCGCGCTGGCGGACGGAGCTGCGCTGCGCGTGGACGGCGTCTCGGATTTCTGGTCGCTGGAGGGGCTCGGCGCGGGCGCGCCGCCGGTGACGGTGAACGGCACGGCCAAGGTCGGGCGCTGGTGGGATCGCGACGGTTTGACGGAGTACGGTTTCGCGGGCGCGGTGTCGGGCGGCGGCACGCTGGTCAAGCAGGGCGGCAACCGGCAGACGCTGGAGGGCGCCGTCGGCGTGGCGGCGGTCGAGGTGGCTGGCGGCATGCTGGCGGTGGTGCCGAAGGACGACATCGTGGCGTGGTTCGGGTTTGATGATCCCGGAGACCTCGGGCGTGATTCGGGCCCGTCGGGCGTGACGCTGACGAAAGAGGGCGACAACGAGAGCTGGCATGAGCCTCAGGGCCGGTTCGGCGGGGCGCTGCGGCTGAACGGCGCGTCGTGTCTGATCCACGACAAGACCGACGCGCTGCCGCTGCGGCTGCCGGTGGGCGACGCGGCCTTCACGCTCGCGGCGTGGATCAAGCGCGATGCCGACGTCCCGACCCGCGGCGGTATCGCGAGCTGGGGCCACATGGAAGGGACGTTAAATTCAGCAGCGCTGCGCATGGACAGCGCATCGACGGTGATCCAGGCGTCGGCGGGTCATTCGTCAGTGGCGTTGGATGCGCCGGGCGAGTGGCAGCACGTGGCGCTGACGTACGACCCCTCGCTGGCGACGGGCAAGCGCAAGATCTACGTCAACGGCGTGGCGAAGCGCAGCGACAATCCGTCGGCGGTCTTTACGCTGAACACCTCCTTCGTGTCGGTGGGACGCGCCTCGCCTAACTCGTCGTCGCACCAGAACCAGTTCTTCAAAGGGCTGCTCGACGAGGTGGTGTTCGCCCGCGCGGCGCTCTCGCAGGCGCAGCTCCAGTCGCTGATGGCGAACGGCGCGGCGGCGTTCTACACGCGGCCTGCGGCGGAGAATCTGCTGCCGGCGGCGACGGCCCTGGCGGTGGGGCCGTCCGGGCGGCTGGCGGTGGGCGCGGATCAGACGGTCACGCGGATCGACGGCGCGGGCGGGATCGTGGCGCTGGCGGGCGGCGCGACGCTGACAGTCGCACCGGTGCAGGATGTGACGCTGGAGAGTTCCGTGTACGGACAGGGCGGGCTGGTCAAGCGCGGGGCGGGAACGACGCTGACCGTGGCGGCGCGGCAGGGCTACACCGGGCCGACGCGCGTGGAGGAGGGCACGCTGGAGGTGCTCAACCTCGCGCCGCGTGTGATGGAGGGTGTCGTGGGGTATTGGACATTCGACAACTGGAACAACCCGTATGAGGATATCAGCGGCAACAACATCCAGCTCCGGCCCGCCGACGCGACGCCGTCTTATTACGGCAGTTACGGGCGGTTGGGCGGCTGCGTCCTTCTGGACACCAAGTATCTCGTGCCCGCAGGCGGTTTCCCCTCCATGATGCCGACCGGCAACGCGCCGTGCACGGTCTCGATTTGGGTGAATCCGGCTGGCGGGATCAGTGCGAGCGGCGGCTTTGTCTACTGGGGCGACGAGAGCGGGGCCTTGAGGTCGAGCCTGAACCTGCGGCTGAACAGCGCGTATTCGAGTGTGACGCTGGCGAGCGATTCCGGCGGGATCGTGACCCCGGATCTGGGCGTCGACCTGCGTGCCGGACACCCCGCCGACGGGCTGGGCGTCGGATGGCACCATCTCTGTTACACCTACGACCCGACGCATGCGACGCAGAAGCAGCGCCTGTACGTGAACGGCGTGCTGAGGGCGACAACCAACCAAGGCGATTTCCGGGTGCGGAACTCCGGTTTCCGCATCGGGTGCGGGCGTTCGATAGACAGCAACATGGGCAACAGCTACATCGACGACACGATCATCTTCAATCGCGCGATCACGGCGGAGGAGGTGCTGTATCTGAGCAAGGGCAACCTCGTGGCGCCGCCCGCGTCGGGTGCGGTCGCGCCGGTGAGCGGCATGGTGGGGTACTATCCGTTCAACGACCCCGCCCAGCTCGGCAAGGACGCGAGCGGCTACGGGAACCACCTCGGTGTGACTGGCGCGTCGGCGACGCACACAGCCGGCGGCAAGATCGGCGGGGCGCTGAGCGTGGCGGCTGCCGACTCCTAGGTGGGCACGGACGTGCGGTATCCGGTCGGGTTCCCCACGGGCAGGACACCGTACACCTTCGCCTGCTGGTTCAACCCGGCGGACAGCGCGAGCATCAAGGCCGCGCTGTTCTACGCGGGTTCGGACGCCTCGCTGTACAATCTTTCCGGGCGTCTGGCTTTTGACTACATGAGCCTGGCGGTGGAGGCCACGGGCGTGGCGACGCTTTCGGGCTCGACGGGGTACAACCTGTTTTTGGCGGACCTGCCGTCCGGCTGGCACCATTTCGCGACGACCTACGAGCCGCTGGCGGCGGACGCCAAGCGCAAGCTGTATGTCGACGGTCGGCTGATCGCCTCGGACAACATCACGACGGGCACGCTCGGCACGAACTTCTTCCATATCGGGCGGGGCCGGATCGCGACGGCGGCTGAGAACGCGTTCACCGGGCGGATCGACGAGTTCGTGGTGATGAACCGTGCGGCGACGCTGGCGGAGGTCGCGTACCTCGCGGCCGGGATGCCGGAGGAGCTGTCCGGCGTGCTGCCTGGGCGCACGGCGCTGGAGGTCGCGGCGGGCGCGCGGGCGGTGTTCAAGGGAGGGACGG
>JAKJGY010000151.1 GCA_022704145.1 Verrucomicrobiota bacterium | reverse complement strand
GGGCCGCCTCAACACCCGTTACGGCGAGCCCGGCGACACCATGAAGCTCAGCCGCGACCAGCTCGGCGTCTTCGACCCCTCCTTCCTGCTGCGCAACGTCGCGGAGGCCGTCGTGGCGGCTGACCAGTATGTCCTGGCCGAGCCCTGGCGCGCCAGCCTCGCGCTCGAAGGCCCCGCCGCGATCGCGATGACCGGCAACAACAGCGCGGTCTTCCCCGACGTCTACGGCCGCTGGATCCCGCTGCTCGAGACCCGCGACCGCCTCGGACGGCCGCGCGGCCCCGCGGCCGCGCTGGTGCTCAACTACGCCGGCCCCTACGCCGGCTCGAACTGGGGCTTCTGCGGCGTCACCAACCGCGACCTCTTCAACGGCGACCATCCGGCGCTCGACCGGCTCTTTGTCGCCGCCTGCCGCCGCCTGCTCAATCCGTGCACGCTCACGACGCTGAAGAGCGACCTCGCCTGCTACCGGCCGGGCGAGACCGTCGCCCTCACCGCGCGTGTGACCGCGCCCACGAACGCGCCCTCGCTCGCCGTGCGCTTCCGCGTCGGCGCGGCCGTGGTCGCCGAGGCGCCCGTGGTCGGCGGCCAGGCGGCCGCGGCCTGGCCGCTCCGCGAGGCCCTGCCCGACTTCCGCGAGTTCAGCGCCGAGCTGCTCGCCGACGGGCAGCCTGTGGATATCCTCCGCAGCGGCTTCACGGTCTGGAACCCGGCGCGCGTGCGCGAGGGCCCGCGCCTGCGGCACGCCGACAACTTCTTCACGGTCAACGGGCGCACGCTCTTTTTCGGCGGCGCCAACACCACCGGCATGATGTGGTACTCGGACAACGAGGACCCGCTCGTCTGGCGCCGGGACTTCGAGCGCATGGGCGACTTCGCCATGAACGCCCTGCGCATCCTGCACTTCTCGCCCTTCTGCAATGTGACCAACCCGGCGGGCGCGCGCGCCTCCGTGGGCGAGCTGGCCAACCGTCCCGAGAAGACCTGCCGCCAGACCGACGCCATCGTGCAGCTCGCGCAGAAGCCGCAGGTCGCGGTCTTCCTCTCGCTGCACGACTGGATACCGCTCGACCTCTCGGACACGGACCTCGCCGCGCAGCAGAGCTGGAACCGCTTCTGGGCCGACCGTTACCGCGACGTGCCGGGTATGCTGTACGATATCCAGAACGAGCCCGGCACCAGGTTCCACGACGAGGCCGTGCTGCGTCCGCTCTACGAACGGTGGCTGTCCGAGAAGTACGGCTCGCTCCCGGCCGCGCGCGCCGCGTGGCAGGCCTCAGGCGCGCAGCCCGAGATCGATTTCGCGGCCAAGGCCGTAGGCTGGGCCGACCTGCGCGTGCGCGACAACGAGCGTTTCCGCGCCTGGGTCTACGCGCGCTGGCAGCGCGCCAACGGCGAGGCGGTACGCGCGGTCGCGCCGCACGCGCCCGTGACGGTCGGGCACCTCCAGGACCTGACCGCGTCCGAGAAGGTGCTGGATACCGCGGGCCTCGACTTCGTCAACATCCACCACTATGGCGAGGTGAGCCACCTGCGCGGCGTGCTCAAGCTCATCGACCGCCGTTTCGAGGGCAAGGGCTTCTCGCTCGGGGAGTTCGGCTCCAAGGTCGCGCACTCCGCCCGTAACCGGGGCGAGTGGGGCGACCCGGCCGAGGCCTCCGTGCGGCACTACCTGGCGGTCGGCCACTACGCGCTCGGCATGGGCGCCTCCTTCATCGCCAACTGGAGCTGGAAGGACTTCCGCGACTGCGTCTTCCCGTGGGGCGTGAACCATGCCGACCTCACGCCCAAGCCGGTGCTGGAGGCCTACCGCAACATGATGCTGCTCTTCCGCACGGCGCAGCCGCGCTACGAAGAGCCTGTGCTCTGGCTGGTGCTGCCGGACAGCTTCCGCCTCGGCCCCGACTCCGCGCGCGTCCACGAGGGCCTGCGCCGGTCGGCGGACGCGCTGCTCGGCGCGAACGTCCCGTTCGGCGTGATCAACGAGGAGTCGCTCGACCGCCTGCCCGCGAGCGCGCGGGCCCTGGTGTGGCCGCTGGCGGTCTGCCCGTCCGACGCGGCCTTCGAGCGTGTGGCGGCGTTCGTCACGCGGGGCGGCCGGCTGCTGCTCACCGGCGACCCGCGCTTCGACGCGGAGCGTAGGCCGACACGTCAGGACCGGCTGGCGCGGCTGGGCCTGCCCGACGCGGGCGAGCCGCCCGTGCCGCCCTTCGCGCCCGCGCCCGCCGCCCTCGCGGGGCAGGACGTCGCGGTGTCGGCCGACGGCCGCGTGCTGTGGTCCCGCGCGCCGGTCGAGCTGCTCGAGGGCCAGGGGGAGCGGGCGCTGTACCGCCGCTTCCTCGACAGCGCGCCCGAGGCGGGCCGCATCCGGGTCGAGCCGGACGACGGCTCGGTGCTGGCGTTCGACGTGGCGCTCGCAGACGGTCGCGCGCTGGTCGCGGTCAACGCGGCCGAGCGGCCCGCGCGGGTCGTGGTGCCGGCCTGCGTCGGCCGGCCCGAGGTGCGCGCGACGCTCGGTCCCGGCCGCACGCTCTATGTGCAGCGTGACGCCCAGGGCCGGGTGGTGGCGGCCGAGGCGCAGGGCGACCTCACGCTGGACGGCCGGCCGGTGCTGGCCGGCGAAGGCGATTGGGCGGCGCTGGCCTTGGACGGCCAAGACCTCCGCCGCTCGGCGCAGGTGCTGCTGCTGCCGTTCGGCGCGGCAGGTGGTTTCGGGCTGGCGCGCGAGGAGGGGGCGGACCGTCTGGAGGGCGAGGTCGGCGAGTTCCGCGCGGGCGGGTGGCGGACGCTTGAGGCGCAGCCGCTCGTCGTCGCGGGCGGGGCGGTGCGGGGCACGTCCGACGCCGTCACCGCCTACGACCTGCGCCTGCTGGCTGCCGACGGCCAGAGGGACGCCGCGCGCGGCCGTGCCGAACGGCTGTTGCGCGTCCAGTGACGGTGATGGCGCAAAGAGAAGGTGAGAAGGAAGCGGCTAACATCGGGGTCGGGGTCGGTATCGCTATCGGGGTCGAACGCCGGTACTTCGAGATTGCCCGGGGTTCGGCGCTGGAATGCGGCGCGGCGCAGGACGTTCTGCAGGTCTGCGGCGCGATGACCGCAGAGGAAAACGAGAAGGCCAAGGCTCTGCTCGACAGGATCGTGGCGATGCTCACGAAACTCGGCCAGCGAGGGTATGCTGTTCATGAAGAGACGGAAGAGTACCGGACAAAGCAGATCGACCCCGATACCGATACCGACCCCGACACCGAGAGACAACCATGACCGCCAACAACGCGGTGGAGGCGACGGGTTACCGCCGCCTCACCGCTGTCGATGGGCGGCCGTCGGAAAGGGGGCGGGCATGAGGGGTATCCTGCGAACGGCGGCCGCTGTGCTGGCGGCGGGTGCGGGCCTACGAGGCCTGGCCGCGCCTGACGGGGCGGTGGTGAAGCGTGTGACCGCCGCAGGTTACGAGGCGGCCCTGCTGCCGCTGGCGGCGGAGCGGGCGCGGCCGTACGGGGCGGGCTTCGTGCGCGAGGGCGAGGCGTTCGTCTGCGACAACGGCGCGGACGTCAAGGCCCAGCGCGGCGTGATGTGGACCGTCGAGCTGAACCAGACGGTCGCCGCGCCGGTCGTCGCCTCCGCCTGGGCCTGCCCCGAGGGGCAGGAGGGGCCGGCCGGCGCGGACTTCTCGCTCTACCTGGACTTGCAGCACATGGACGGCACGCCGCTCTGGGGCCAGGTGTCCTCCTTCGCGACCGACGCCGACGCCGGCTGGCACCGGCGCGAGGTGGTGGTGACGCCGGACAAGCCGGTGCGGCGCGTGAGCGTCCACCTGCTCCACCGCAACCGCGCCGGCCGGGCGCGTTTCAGGGACGCGCGCTGCGGCACGCTTGCGGCAGACGGCCTGACGCGGTTTGACGGCTGTGTCGCGGAGCAGGCGCGCGCGCCCGAGACCGGCTTTCTGTTGCGGGATGTGGCGCGCGGCACCGCTTTCGTGGCGCTCGGGCGCGAGGCGCTCGGCGTGCGCCTGGAGACGCATGAGCGGCGCGGCGAGGGCGTGACCCACTATGAGGTGCGGCTGTCCGACACCACCGGCGCGGACCGCGCGCTGACGCTGGTCCGCACGCTGCCGCTCGCGGGCGGCGGCCTGACGTGGTTCCATGACCCGCGCCGGTCGGTCCCGCTGGAAGGCATGCGAAACGAGGTGCTGAACGCCACGCGGCACGCGGTCGGCGCGAACGGCCTGCTCTCGCGCTACCCGTTCGGCGCGGTGTCGGCGGGCGGGGAGGGGGTGGCGCTCGGACTCGACCCCGCGACGCCCGTCGTATTCCGCGTCGGCTGCCAGCCGCAGACGCGCGAGCTGTACCTCGCGTGCGATATCGGCCTCGCGCCCGAAAAGCCTGCTGCGGCGTTCCGTTTCAGCGTGTTCGCGTTCGACCCGGCGGGAGGGTTCCGGGCCGCGCTGGCGCGCTACTACGCGCTCTATCCGGCGGCGTTCGAGACGCGCGTGCGCGAGCAGGGGGTCTGGATGCCGTTCGCGGCCGTCAGCCGGGTCGAGGGCTGGCAGGATTTCGGTTTCCGCTTTAAGGAGGGCGACGGCGAGACCGCCTGGGACGACGCGCACGGGCTGCTCACCTTCCGTTACACCGAGCCGATGACCTGGTGGATGCCGCTCAAGGGCGAGGGGCCGCGCACGCTCTCGCGCGGCATGGAGGAGGCGCGGCGGCTGGCGGCGTCCGGCGACCGCGCCGCGCAGGCCTGGGCCAGCAGCGCCTTCGAGGATGAGAGGGGGCGGGTTCCCGGCCGCGTCCTCGACACCCCGTGGTGCAACGGGGTGGTGTGGAGCATGAACTCCGCGCCGGGCGTGGCGGGGGCGGTCACCGACTACTCCAATAAGGTCGGCGCGGCGTATCTGGAGCGCCAGTACGGGGCGACGGCGACGGCGCGCTGCGACGGCGAGTACATCGACTCGGCCGAGGCGTATGTCACGGACGAGCTGGACTTCCGGCGCGCACATTTCGCAGGCATGGAGCGGCCGTTGTGTTACGTCCTCGTCTCGCGCAAGGTCGGCGTCTACAAGGGGCTGATCGGCTTCGAGTACGTGCGGGCGGTCGAGCGCGAGATGCGCGCGCGGGGCCGCCTGACGATGGCGAACAGCACGCCGATCAGTTGGTTCTGGCTCGCGCCGCTGCTGGACGTGATGGGCACGGAGACCGACTGGAACCCGGGCGGCGAGTGGCGCCCGATGCCGGACGAGGAGCTGCTCTACCGGCGGGCGCTCTGCAAGGGCAAGCCGTACTGCTTCCTGATGAACAGCGACTTCGCGCGGTTCCCGTACGAGGCTACCGAGAGGTTCATGCGGCGCGCGCTGGCCTACGGCATGTTCCCCGGGTTCTTCAGCGCCGACGCCTCGACCGGCCACTATTTCACGCGGCCCGAGCTGTACAACCGCGACCGGCCGCTCTTCAGGAAGTACGTGCCGCTCTGCAGGCGTGTGGCTGAGGCGGGGTGGGAGCCGCTGACGGGTGTGGTGTCGGACAACGCGGCGGTGACGGTCGAGCGTTTCGGCGGCCCGCCGGGGGCCTGTTACCTGACCGTCTACAACGGCGGCGACGCGCCGCAGCGCGCGACGCTGGAGCGGGCCTCGCTGGCGTTCGCCGACGGCGTGTCGCGCGAGTGGGTGACGGGCGGAGAAGTGGTGTGGCGCGGCGGTCGGGCCGTGCTGGAGCTGGGCGCCTGGGAGGTGCGGGTGGTGGGGCTCGGCGCGCCGTAGGCGGCGTCCGCAATACGGCGTCCGCGGCCGCCAGAAAATTATGCAGGCCGGGATTGACATTCGGCAGGCCGGATGGTTAAATACCCACGTTTTTTCGCCTGTGAAGGCCAGTGGGGGTATAGCTCAGTTGGTAGAGCGCTTGAATGGCATTCAAGAGGTCGGGGGTTCGACTCCCCCTACCTCCACCACTCTAAAGAATTCGGAAACCGCGTAAGCACAATCGCTTACGCGGTTTTTTGTTGTTGCGGTATATGGCTAAAGTATGGTAGTCTAGCGGTACTTTCAAAGGATAAACGACTTAAACGCGGGGGCGGCTATGTCACTTTACAAGCAGCCGAATAGCAAGTTCTGGTGGTTTCAGATCTGGACGCCGGAAGGGAAGCGCATTAGGAAGTCGACGGAAACCGATGACCGCGCCAAGGCGGAGGTGGTGGAGAAGACCTTCAAGATGGCGGTCAAACGGGAGGCGCCCGCGCAGCGTCTGCTAGACACACTCCGGGCTCTGTATGGTGTGGAAGAGCAGAGCATGGGGGTGGGCCAGGTCTGGTCGGTCTACGTGGAGTGGCTGAAGGCCTCCGGTAAGGAGCTGGTCAAGACCACGCTGGACAAGCGTGCACTCGCAGTCCGCCGGTATATCGACTGGGCTACGAACAAGTATCCGGCGGCGCTGCACGTGGCGGCGGTCGATCGTGCGACAGCGACGGCCTTCGCGGCCCATCTGGCTAAGCAGGGAATCAAAGGCAAGACCCGCCAGAATATCATCGGCGACCTCTCGACGGTGTGGGAGGCCCTCAAACGCGCCCGTGACGGTATCTCGAACCCTTGGCCGCTGGTGCGCCCGGAGGCGAATGACAGCGAGCGCGGGCGCGCCTTTACGAGGGCTCAGGAGGCGGCTGTGCTGACGGCCGCGCAGAAGGTGGGTAACGAGTGGCCGCTGGCCTGTCTTATCTCGCGCTACACGGGGCTGCGGTATAGCTCGATCGGCCGTCTCGAATGGGCGGACGTGGATCTGAAGCGGGCGGTGATCGACCACACGCCGAACAAGACCAAACGCCACGGCATCAACGTGCTCATCCCGTTGGTCGAGCCGCTGCTGTCCGCCCTCAAGGCCGCGCGCACGGCCGATCCGGAAGGCCTGTACGTGCTGCCGGTGCATGCGCGGGTCTATCCGCGGACCCATGCGTCGAACGGGCCGGGGCTCTTCTCGAAGATCCTGGACGCCGCCAAGGTCTCGGGCGAGGGGTATACCTTCCACAGTTGGCGGCACACGTTCCGCACCCGGTTGAGCGAGGCGGGGGTGTCGGATGATCTGGCCAAGCGGCTGGGCGGCTGGACCGAAGACGCCACGGCGGCCCGCTACGACCACGCAGAGCGCGTGGAGGAGCTGCGGGCGGCGGTTGAGAAGGCGAAGTAGGTTGTTACACAAGCGAGTGAAAGGAGACCACACCATGAAGACGCAACAGTCACTGTACCCAACCAGCGAATAAGAGGCGGTGGGCTTCCTGCGTCCCTTGCTGGATCTCGACGGCAAAGCACTGCGGGATGCCGATGCCGACACGTTCAAACGCGCGTGGTACGCGATAGCCTTCCTTTACGCCGGTCTTCATCCGGACGAGGCTGTGGACCATGGCGAGAAGATTATCAGCGAGGCGGAAGGGTAAGGTCCGGTCGGCCAAGAAATAATCGGGAGCAACACTTGCGCTGCCGGAAACGCACATGCGATAATCTTGTTGTCGTAACGCAAACGGAGATCGACATGCTGACTGTAACTCTGAGCCACGTGGCGAACCGTGACATTCGAAGTGGCGGATATTGGGTTCCTCCGAAAGACAGCGGTGAGGCCCGCAACGTCCGAGTGGCCAGTTTGCGCGAGGCGCGAGCAAAATGCCTTGCCTACATTGACCGTAACGAACTCGGTAGCGGTAACTGGATTGGCGGCGCGGTTTTCAAGAACGATGTTCAGATTGCGAACATCAGTTACAACGGTCGGATATGGGGCATGGATGGCAAAGAGATGCAGATCAAAGCTACGGCCACGAACAAGTGTGTCAAAGGTACATGCCGACCACGAAAGACGGGGTAAAGAAGGAGCCAGTGGACATCATAGGCAAGGACTTTAGCGTCGTTTCCGCCTTATGAATCAAACTGAAAGCGTTGGCCATGACCGTAAGAAGACTTTGGACCCGCGAGGAACTCATTATTGCTTTCAACCTGTACTGCAAGGTTCCTTATGGGAGCTTGCATAACCGCAACCCGCGAATCAAGGAACTGGCTTTACTGCTAGGCCGTTCTGCTGACGCGTTGGCATGGAAGCTTAACAACTTTGCGAGTCTTGATCCTGAACACCAGAAGCGAGGGGTCAAAGGCGCGGTCCATGGGGCGAAGGCTGACGCGGCCGTGTGGGAAGAGTTTTACAGTGATCCCGAACATCTTGCATACGAGAGCGAACGATTGCTCGCCAATCTCAATGGGCGTGATATTGACGAGACGGTCGAAATACCAACTGACCCGCTGCCGCGTGAAGGGCTTGAACGCGACCGCATGGTACGCACGCGCGTCAACCAGAGTTTCTTTAGGGCTTGTGTGCTGGCCGCTTACGATAACCGCTGTTGCGTGACGGGTCTCGCAGTCCCTGAACTGCTGGTCGCCAGCCATATCGTGCCCTGGTCAGTTGATGCGAAGCAGCGCATGAATCCACAGAACGGTCTCTGCCTTAACGCGCTACATGACCGCGCCTTTGACCGAGGACTCATGTTCGTTGATGAGGACATGACTGTTCGATTCAATAAAGATGCCATACGCCGGTGCTTATCGTCGTCGGAGAAGGCGTCCGTAGATTCAATGTCATGGTTCACAAGTTGTGAAGGGAAGGCGATCCGGTTGCCCAGACGTTTTCGGCCAGACCCGGTTCTTCTCCTTCGGCACCGAGATCTCGTTCAGCAGACGGCGTAGGTGTTATGCGTGGTGTCCGGTACATAACGGCGAATGGTCCGGAGGCGGAGTATGAGCCGGGGTCGCGCGGCCTTGTGCTACGCAACCTCAAGGGCATCCGGAGCAAGCGGGAGATGGATCAGGCCGAGATCGACGCGCTGGTCCGCGTTCAGGAAATCTATCTTGAGCAGATAGGGCCGGATACCATCATCACGGCTGAGATGGTCTGCCGCATGCATCGGGAGTGGCTGGGAGAGATTTATAGCTGGGCGGGGCGCTATCGCACCGTTGACATGTCCAAGGGGGGGGTCACGTGACCTCCTGCAATGCGCGTTGAACAGAACATGGCGTTCATTGAGCGCGAGACGTTCAAGGTCAAGACGCCGTGCCGGCCGGGGCCTCTGGAGCGGGTCGCATGCGACATGGCGGAGGTGCATGCCGAGCTGCTGCTTGTACATCCCTTTCGCGAGGGTAACGGGCGGCTGGCTCGCTGGGTGGCCGATATCATGGCGCTGCAAGCCGGGTATCCCTTGCCGGTTTATCGCTTTACGGGGCGCGGGGCGGAGACGGAGAAGAAGCGGTATCTGTCAGCCGTGAAAAAGGGCTATCAGAAAGACTACGAGGCCTTGGCCGTCTTTTTCGCGGAAACGATCGAACGCGGATGCGCGGGTGCTTGACGCACGCGACTTCTCACACCCTCGAATGCGGAAGACTGACGGACGTTTTCAACGATCCGGAGTCGGGTCGCTTCTCTGTCCTTCAAGTAGGTGTTCGACTGTGCGAGCGTAACCATAATTCATGCCTTTCAGAATTACAGTCATTATACCATTTCGTCCTGTCGGACGGCAACGCGTAAAGGCACAGGTGTAAAGGCACAGGACCAGTCCTTTAAAAGGGGGGTGTAACCTTTTGTCTGTAAATTCAATAAATGGGCCTGCGGCCCCCTCCCGAGGGGCTACGGCTTGAAAAAAGGCGGGTCATGGCTATCCTTACGTGTTGGAAG
>JAKJGY010000368.1 GCA_022704145.1 Verrucomicrobiota bacterium | reverse complement strand
CGCGAACGCCTCCTCGCCGATTACGACCGCTCCGCAGCGGCCCTGCGCGCCGCGTGCGGCACGCCCTCCGCGCTCTACCTCTACCCCTTCGCCGAGGCCGGCCAGAGCCCGGGCGCCGACCCGCTGGCCGAGGAGGTCAACCGCGAGGCCGTCACCCGCCACTTCTCACTCGCCTTCATCGGCGGCTCACACCCCTTCAACGGCCCCGGCAGCGACCCCTTCTCGCTCTCGCGCCTGCGCGTCCCCGGCGACTGGGAGCCCGCGCGCCTCCTGGCCGAGCTGGCCGCCAGCCAGCCCCGCAGCCGCCCCCAGGAAGCGCTCGGCTCGGCCCAGGACTGGACCTTCGAGCGCGAGGCCGAGCTGCACGCCGGCGAGCTGCACATCACCGACCACGCCGCCGCCTGGCTGCGCGGCACCGACGCCTGGTCAGACCTCGAGGTCAGCGCCCGGCTCCAGCCTGACGCCGACGCAACCGGCGCGCTCTACGCCCGCTACGCAGGCGCCCGCTCCTGGCTGCGCGTGACCCTCGACGCCGACGGCCTGCGGGTGCAGGAGCGCATCGGCCCCCGCCTCATCACCCTCCACCGCCACCCCTCCGGCGGCGTCCCCCAGGCGCTGCGCCACATCCGCCTGCGCCTCCGCAACAACCGCGCCTGGGTCTGGCTCGACGACAAGCCCGTGGCCGAGAACCTGCCGGTCGCCCCGTCCACCGCCCGCGGCCGCGTCGGCCTCGGCAGCGAGCGCGGCCACCTGACCGTCGACGCCTTCGCGGCACGGCCCCTGCCCTCCCGCTGGCTCCTCGCCAACAGCATCCGCCTGGCGCCGCCCGACACGCGCGAGACGCTCCAGGCCGTGCTGCCCAACTGGTTCCGCGCCGGCACCCCGGCCGCGCTGGCCGTGACCGCCCAGCAGGACCTGCTCGACGCCGCCCGCACCGGCATCCGGACCCTCCCCCTCGTGACCGGCGGCGCCAGCCTGACCGACGACGACGCCCGCGCCTGGGCCGCCGCCATCGACGCCGAACTCGTACGCGCCAACGCCAAGAGCCTGACCCCGACCCTCGCCGTCGAGGGCCCCGCCACCGCGCTCGCCGCTGAGCTGCGCAACCTCAACTACCGTATCGCCCACCTGCTCACCCCCGCCGAGGCGCTCGCCCGCGGCCGCGCCCTCGCCCTGGCCGCGCCGGACGAGACGCTCGCGATCCAGACCGGCGGCCCTGAGGCCGCCGCGGCCGTCGACTGGCTCATCCGTACCCTGCCCGCCCGGCGCCTGGCCGTGCGCGAGCCGGACGGCGCACTCGCCGCCGGCCTGACCACCCTCGCGCCCGTCGCCGCAGGCTCGACCCAAAAGCAAGACCCCCTCTAAAACGCCTCTTCCGAAAGGAGCGTCGCCATGAACACACTCAGAACTGCACTGACCCTGCTCGCCGCCGCCTGGCTCGCCTCAGCCGCAGAGCCCGCACAGGCCCAGGAGCCCGCCAACGTGACCCAGCTCATCCGCGACTCGCAGAGCGCCCAGGCCGCAGGCGACACCCCCGCCGCCGAGAGCCTCGCGCGCGCCGCCACCGACCTCGACCCGGCCCACCCGCCCGCCTGGCGCCAGTACGGCCAAGTCCTGCTGCGCGCCACCAAGCCCGCCGAAGCCGCCGCCGCCTTCCAGCGGGCGGCCGACCTCGACGCGAACGACGCGCCCGCCTGGCGCGGGCTCGCCCAGGCCCGCTGGCAGGCCGCACAGCACCAGGAGGCCGTCCGCGCCCTGAGCGCCTTCCTGCGCCTCAAGCCCGAGGACGCCCCGGCCTGGCGCGACCTCGCCGCCTGGCTCACCCGCCTCGAACAGGGCGAACAGGCCGTCGCCGCGCTCGAGCGCGCCGTCGGGCTGAACCCCGAAGACGCCTCCGCCTGGCGCGAGCTGGGCGCCTGGCACCTGCGCCTGCAGAACCCCGAACGCGCCGCAACAGCCCTCGAGCGCGCCGTGGCCCTGAGCCCCGACGCCGCCTCCGCCTGGCGCGACCTC
>JAKJGY010000367.1 GCA_022704145.1 Verrucomicrobiota bacterium | reverse complement strand
ACCCCGCCGCGCCGGCGTAGGACCCGGTCGCGCGCGGCGCGTCGTCGCGCGCCTCCACCCGCCACAGCCACGGCAGCTCGGCCCCCGCCGCCGCCCCCAGCTCGTCGAAGCGCTCGGCCACACCCGCCGCCCCCACCGCGATCGCGTCCGGCGGCTCGCCCGCCGCCCACGTCACCGTCAGGTCGTCGATCCCGAACCCGTGGTCGTTGCTGACGTCGTCCGGGTCGCTCCAGCGCAGCAGCACCACCGCCCCCGCCGGGACCGGCCGCGTCAGGGCCGCGGACCTCGCCTCGGCCCGGTACACCGCGCCCGCCGCCTGCGTCGCGTTCGTCACCAGCGGCGAGTCGAAGCACAGCGCGCGCACCGTGCGCCACGCCCCCTCGGTCAGCGGCAGCACGCGGTTGGTCACGCACACGTCGAAGGTCAGCGTCTGGACTGCGGCGTTGGCCCCCACGCGCCGCTGCTCCGCCGTGAACGCCACCGTCAGGTTCGTGAGCGCCTGCCCTGTCGCGTTGGTGAACGCCACGCCGTAGCGGTAGGCGTTGCCGCTCGAGGCCAGCGAGCCCAGCGAGCGGTCGGCCTCCGCGCCCACGCCCCACGAGTAGAGCCCGCCGGTCGTGCCGCCGCCGTCGCCCGCGCGGTAGCTCGTGATCTCCGCCGCCGTGTGCGCGTACCACGCGGGCAGCGGCAGCGCCGCGGTGTCCCACTCGTTGGCCGTGCCGGCCGCCGCCAGCCCGTTGAAATCCTGCGTGTAGGCCCCGGACGCGCCGTCCAGCGCCACCGCCTCGGTCTGCCGCCGCCGTACCGTCACCGCCACGCTGATGCTGTTCGTGCCGTCCTTGTCCGCCGCCTCGAAGGTGAAGCCGCGCGCCCCGACATCCGCGTCGGCCGGCTCGTAGGTGAAGCGACCGTCCGCCAGCGACCACGCGCCCGTCACACCCTCCGACGGGATCGCGTTGGTGTACGTCACCGGGTCGCCGTCCGTCGGCGTCACCGTCACCGCGAAGCTCAGCGTCCGGCCCACGCGCACGCTCTGCGGCAGGACCGGCTCGATCACCGGCGGCGTCGAGGACGCCAGTTGCGGCGTCTCCAGCGCCAGCGTCAGGTCGTCGATGCGCCAGTTGATCGTGCCTGAATTCGGGCTCCCTGTCCCGTTGTAGCCGTAGAGCCGGAAGGTCACCGAGGCGCCGTCCACGGTCGAGGTCGCGGCCAGCGCCACGCTCTTGAGCGCCCAGGTGCCGTTGCTCGTGATCGTCCCGGTCGCGAGGTCGGCGAGGTAGCCGTCGAGGCTCGAGCGCACGCAGAACGCCTGCGGCCCGGTGCTGGTGCTGCGCGCGCCGAAGGCGAGGTTGGTCAGCACCAGGCCGTAGCCTGAGGAGGGCGTCACCGTGAACCCGAAGAAGGCCGAGCCCGACGAGCCGGTGTTCAGCGCCCCGGTCCGCGCGGCGTTGCCCGCGTTGTACTGCCCTGAGGCGCCGGTATAGCCGGAGGAGGCGGAGCTATTGGTGATCGAAGTTGTCACCGTGCCCAGCGTGTTCCCGATCGACACCGCGCCCGCGCTGGCGAACTCGGCCGTGTCGGCCGAGGGCGTCGCGAGACCTGCACTGGTACCGAAATTCCACTGGATCGTCTGACCCTGTGCCGCCGCGGTCCACACGGCCGCCGCCACCGCCACCGCCACCCCCGTCCATCCCTGCGACTTTGCCATAGCACCCTCCGGACTTTTCACCATCAGGACACACCGCCTGCAAACGTCGCGTGCATATCCTATCGCCCCCGCTGTAAAAGACAAGTCCAGAACCTGTAAGACTTTGGTAAGGGGCGCGTTTCCGTTTCACTGACTCGAGCGTTGGCAAAGAAGAAGCAGCCGGACAGAAGGAACCCGTCGGGGTCGGTATCGGGATCGGGATCGGAAGGCGACCGTTATGGCGTTTGGCCATGAGAAACCGGACGTTTACCGCGCGGCCATGGAGCACGTGGCTACGTAAGAGTACCGGACGAGGCAAATCGACCCC
>JAKJGY010000150.1 GCA_022704145.1 Verrucomicrobiota bacterium | reverse complement strand
ACGAGCTGCCGCTGTCGATGGTGGAGCGGCTGGAGGCGCGGCAGAGGCTGATGGAGGAGCTGGACCCCGATCATCCGACGTGGGTGGTGCTCTATCAGTACAGCCAGGTCCGTTCGTATATGGGGACCTTTGATGTGATCGGGACGGACCCCTACCCGATTCCCGGCAAGCCGGCCGGGACGGCGCTGGAGTGGACGCGCGTGACGCGCGAGCAGAGCTATGGCGCGCGTCCGCTGTGGCAGGTGCCGCAGGTGTTCGACTGGGGCGCGTATAAGACGGGCGCGGAGCGTGACAAGACCCGTGCGCCGACGTTGGCGGAGATGCGTGCGATGGCCTGGCAGTGTGTGGCGGGCGGGGCGAACGGCCTGGTGTTCTACTCCTATTTCGACTTGCGCAAGATGGCGTCGCGCGACCCGTTCGAGCGGCGCTGGGCGGAGGTCTGTGCCGTGGCGGAGGAGGTCCGGCGCTACACGCCGGTGATCCTCTCGGACGGGCCCGCGCCTGAGGTGCGGTGCGACGCGCCGGCGTCGGTGGCGGTGCGCGCGTGGCGGGTGGGGCGGACGGTCTACCTGCTGGCGGTGAATGGCGCTGAGGCCGCTGTGACGGCGCGTCTGAGCCTGCCGGGCCGGTTTGCAGAAACGGCTGTCGAGTTCGGCCCCGCGCCTGAGCGCGAGACAGGCGGGGGCGGGCTGGTGGTCAGGCTGGAGCCGCTGGAGCCGGCGCTGCTGCGGCTGGAGGAGTGAGCGCGGTCCGGGGCGGGGGCTGGGGATTTTTTCTGCTGCCCCCTTACGGCGTCACACCAGATGGTGTAAAATCATCAGCCAGTCGCACCGAGCGATGAGCCTGCGATCAACGAGCGAGGATTTCTACCATGAGACACGCATATGCAGTGATATTGGCGGGGGGCAGCGGCGAGCGGTTCTGGCCGCTGAGCACCAAGGCGCGGCCGAAGCAGTTCATCTCACTGTTCGGGGGTAGGCCGCTGCTCTCGCTGGCCGTGGAGCGTCTCGGGGGGCTGATCCCGCCCGAGCGCGTCTTCATCGTCACGGCCGAGCGCCTGGTGGAGGACACGGCGGCGGCGGCGTGGAACGTGCCGCGCGCGAACATCGTGGGCGAGCCCTGCAAGCGCGACACCGCGCCAGCGATCGCGGTGGCGTGCGGGCTGGTGCGGCGGCGTGACCCCGACGGTGTGGTCTGCATCCTGACGGCGGATCAGCTCATGAGCGACGTCGAGACCTTCCGCCAGACGCTGGCGGATGCGGTTGAGATGGCGCGGCGCGGTGACGCGATCGTGACCATGGGCATCCAGCCGACCTATCCGGCGACCGGTTTCGGGTATATCGATGCGGGCGAGGCGCTGGAGACGGGCACGGTGACGCGGTTCCATCAGGCGCGGCGCTTTGTGGAGAAGCCCGACGCGTACACGGCGGCGCGGTACGTGGAGGGCGGGCATCATTTCTGGAACGCCGGGATGTTCATCTGGCGGACGGAGACCATGTGCCGGGCGTTCGCCGAGCATGCGCCCGACCTGGCCGAGCTGTGTGACCGGGTGGCGGAGTCCGGCACGTCCGAGGAGCTGGATGCGGTCCTGAGGCAGGCCTACCCCTCGCTGCGGGCGATCTCGATCGACTACGCGGTGATGGAGCACGCGCGCAACATCGTGATGGCGCGCGGCGCTTTCGGCTGGGACGATGTGGGGTCATGGCCGTCGGTGGCGGGTCATTTCTCGGCTGATCTGGACGGCAACGTGATGATCGGCGCGTGCGAGCAGATGGAGTCCCAGAACAACATCGTGGTCTCGGAGAACCGGCTTACGGCGCTGCTCGGGGTGCAGGGGCTGGTGGTGGTGCATTCCGACAACGCCACGCTCATCTGCCCGCGTGAGCGGGCGGAGGAGGTCAAGAAGCTGCTCCGCCGGATCGCGGCCCGTCCGGACGGCGAGAAGTATGTGTGAGGCGGGGTGCCGTCGCGCGTGTAAGGAGCAAAGAACCCCCATGTTTCCGGTGCGCCGCTTCAAGCTGGTGGTCGCCTATGACGGCACGGCCTATGCGGGCTGGCAGGTGCAGCCGCGCCAGCCGAGCGTGCAGCAGACGGTCGAGGAGACGCTTGAGGGGATTGTCGGGCATGAGGTCAAGGTTCACGGGAGCGGCCGTACCGACCAGGGCGTCCATGCGCGGGGCCAGGTGGCGCATGTGGATCTCGCGTGCCGCATGGGGCCGGAGGCGGTTTGTCGCGCGCTCAACGCGCGGCTGCCGCAGGACATCCGCATCCTGAGGGCGGCGCTGGCGCGGCCGGAGTTCCATGCGCGGCGTTCGGCGACGGCCAAGGAGTACCGGTACTTCGTCTGGAACGACGTCACGGTGTTGCCCGACAGGAGGCTGTATGCGGCGCACGCCTACCGGCGGCTCGACCTTGCGGCGCTGCGCGACGGCGCGTCGCGGTTTGTGGGGCGTCATGATTTCGCCGCGTTCACGGCCAACCCTCAGCGCGAGGTGGCGAGCACGGTGCGGACGATCTTCGCGTTCGCGGTGAGCCGGCGCGGCCATGAGGTGGTGTTCCGGGTGCGGGGCGAGGGATTCCTGTACAAGCAGGTGCGCAGCATGGTGGGTTTCCTGCTGCGGGTCGGCGAGGGGGCCGAGCGGCCGGAGGCGGTGAGCGAGCTGCTGGAGGCGCGCGCGCCGCGTCAGGCGCGCGTGCCGTCGGCGGCGGCGTGCGGGCTGTTCCTGTGGCGGGTCTGGTATGCGGGGGGGCGCGCGGCCGCAGGCGGCGGCCGGTAGAGGGCGGGGGGCGGGGGGCCTATGAGAAGTCTCGTTGGAGTGGCGGCGGTGTTGGCTGTTTGGGCGGCGTTCGGGCAGGATACGTGGACGTTCGAGAAGCCCTACGTGTGGGCCCGCGACGGCGGTGCGGTGACGCTGACGCGCGACGGCGCCGCGTTCAGGGTGGCGCACACCGGCGGGCGTGACTGGGCTCTGGCGGGCTTCCCGCGGATCGCGGTTCGGCCGGGCGAGCTGATTGAGATGGACTGCCGGGTGAGGCTGGAGGCGCGGGAGGAGGCGTCGGCCGAGACCGGCGTGGTGCTGCGTGACGAGCAGGGGCGGGAGCGGTCGTGGTCGTTCGGCGGCATGCCGTTCGGCGGCGGGTCGCGCGGCGGCTGGCGCGAGCTGAGGTCGCGGTTCGTGGTGCCGAAGGGAGTGGCGAGCGTCGAGCCGCGCCTGATCGGCTGGGCGGCCGCCACGGTCTGGGCCGAAGGGTATACGGTGCGGCGGATCGGGAATGTGCTGGAGCGGGTAAGGCCGGGGCTGCCGCCGCGCTTCGAGATCGCGCGCGACGGGCTGACGGTCGCCTTCGAGCGCGGGCAGGGGTGCCTGGAGGCGACGGACCGGCGGACGGGGCGGGTGTGGCGTCAGGACTGGGCCGGGGCGGGCTGGATGGTGCTCGACTTCGCCGAAGAGGGCCCGGCGCCGGCCGCGGGCGTCAGGGTGACGCTGCTCGACCCGGAAAGCGTGCGCGAGGTGCGCGTGCGCCTGGGGCTTGAGGCGGGCGGCGAGCTGCGCGTGACCGTCGACGCCGAGGCCGACGGGCCGCTGGCGCGGCCGCTCGACTTTCCGCCGCCTTTCGACACGCGAAAGGGCGACCGACTGATCGTGCCGATGAACGAGGGCGTCGGGTATCCGGTGGACGAGGAGCACGCAGGGCTGTGGCGGCTGATCGCCTATGGCGGGCATGGTATCTGCATGGGCTTCTTCGGCGTGGCGGAGGACGCCTCCGGCGCCGGCTGGATGTGTATCCTGGAGACTTCCGACGACGCGGCTATGGACGCCCGCAAGGCCCCCGACGGGCTTTGGCGGGCCGGGCCGTCGTGGGACGCCCAGAAGGGGCGTTTCGGCTATCCGCGCCAGGCGCGCTACGTCTTCTTCGACAAGGGCGGCCATGTGGCGATGTGCGCGCGCTACCGCGAGCACGCCCGGCGCACGGGGCTGCTGGTGCCGTTCACCGAGAAAGTCCGGCGCAACCCCAAGATCGACTTGCTGCTCGGCGCGGCGAACATCTGGAACTGGGACGCCCAAGGGCGGAAGGCCGAGTGGGTGGCGGAGCTGCAGGCGGCGGGGCTGGAGCGTATCCTTTGGAGCGGCGGGGGCAGCGCGGAGGAGCTGAAGGCGCTGAACGCCCTGCCCAAGGTGCTGACCGGCCGGTACGACATCTATCAGGACATTATGGACCCGGCCCAGTTCGACCGGCTGCGGTACCGTCATAGCGACTGGGTGACCGCGGCCTTCCCGCACGACATCAACTGGAAGGGGCCGGACGGCGACTGGCGCCGCGGTTGGGAGATCGAGCTGAAGGAGGGCGAGGGGATGGTGCCCTGCGCGGTGATCTGCGACGCCCGGGCGGTGCCCTACGCCCGCGCGCGCATCGCGGCGGAGCTGGCCGCCAAGCCGTACGGCGCGCGCTTCATCGACACCACGGTGGCGGCGCCCTGGTTCGAGTGTTACCACCCCGACCACCCGATGACGCGGACGGACAGCCGCAGGCATAAGATGGAGCTTCTCAAGCTGATCGGCGAGTTCGGGCTGGTGTGCGGCAGCGAGACGGGACATGAGGCCTCGGTGCCGTTCTGCGATTACTTCGAGGGGATGCTGAGCTTGGGCAACTACCGTGTGCCGGATGCGGGCCGGCACATGGAGCGTGTCCTGGACACGGTGCCGGAGGCGGTCGCGAAGTATCAGGTCGGCGAGGCGTACCGGCTGCCCCTGTGGGAGCTGGTGTACCATGACTGCGTGGTGGCGCACTGGTATTGGGGCGACTACAACAACAAGCTGCCTGCGATCTGGCGCAAGCGCGACCTGTTCAACGCGCTCTACGGTACGCCGCCGATGTATATGCTGAGCCTCAGGCAGTGGGGTGAGCTGAAGGAACGGGTTGTTGAGAGCTACCGCGTGGCGGCGCCGGTGGCGCGTGCCACCGGGTATGCGGCGATGACCGACCACCGGTTCCTGACGCCCGACCGCCGGGTGCAGCAGACCGTTTTCGCGAACGGGGTGACGGTGACGGTGAACTTTTCGGAGCGGCCGTACGCGGCGCCGGGGGGCGTCACGATCCCGCCGCTAGACCGGCATGTGACCGGTCTGTGACGGGCGGCGCGCTCACGCCTGCGGCTGGGGGTCGAGCCAGCGTCCGCGCCACGCCGGACGGCGGGCGAGGCGCATGACGTCAGGGTCGGGCGAGGTCTCCTTCGCCGGATCCCAGACGATCTCACGTCCGCCGAGCTGGATCGAGAGGTGGCCGAGCTGGCACATCGAGCAGGTGCGGTGGCCGAACTCGGCGTCCTGCATGGTGCGCCCGCGGCTCTTGACGCAGCGGATGAAATCCTCCTTGTCCGACCACGAGGCCAGCTTGACCGCGGCCTTGTCGAGCCCCTCCAGGATCTTAGGGTCGGAGGCCTCGACGTCCGGCGTGCTCTTGTCCGGCTTGCCCATGTACCAGGCCTTGACCCAGCCCTGGTCGCCTTCGAACCGGATGTAGACCTCCTTGCCTCCGACCTTGTAGTTCAGCTCCACGCCGCTGGCGTAGCGGTAGTCGACCTCGAAATCGGTCAGCACGTTCCAGACGTTCTCCTTGGGCGGCAGGCTCCACTTCTTGGCCTTGATCCACACGGGGCCGGTCTCGTTGGTCTGCATGCCCATGTGGGCGATGTCGTTGAGGTGGGTGCCCCAGTTGGTGATCATGCCTTCGCAGTGTCCGAGCACGCGCATCCAGTGCGGCCGCTCGAACTTCATGGGGTCGTGGACGCGGCGCTGGATGTAGGGCGCCTCGGGGCAGGGGCCGAGCCAGAGGTCGTAGTTCAGCTCCTTGGGGAGCGGGTCGGCGGCGGTGACCGGCGGCGCGGTGACGTCGCCGGCCGGCACGGTGGTATAGACCTTCTTGAGCTTGCCGATGCGTCCGTTCAGCACGGCCTCGCAGGCGAGGCGCATACGCGGGTCGCTGCGGAACTCGCTGTCGTTGCGCGTGACGCGGCCGAGGCGTTGCGCCTCGCTGGCCAGCAGGCGGCCCTCCTCGATGCTGAGCGAGATGGGCTTCTCGACCGAGACGTCCTTGCCTGCGCGCACGGCGGCGAGCGCGGCGGGCACGTGCCAGTGGTCGCAGGTGGCGACCATCACGGCGTCCACGCCGGGGTCGGCGAGCAGCTCGCGGAAGTCGCCGTAGGCCTTGCAGCCCGCGTAGGCGCCGCCGGGGGCGGCCTTGGCGTAGTGGTCGTTGACCTTTTTCTGCGTGAAGTCCATGCGCCAGCGGTCGACGTCGCACACCGCGACGACCGTCACGTCGGCCATCTTCAGAAAGGGGTCGAGGTCGATCTTGCTGCCCCAGCGGCCGCAGCCGATCATGCCGACGGTCACGCGCTTACTGGGCGCGTTCTGGCCCAAGACGCGCGCGGGCAGCACGAGCGGAGCGGCGGCGCAGGCTGAGGCTTTCAGGAAGGCGCGGCGGGAGGTGTGAGGGGTCATGGTTTGTTCCTTTCGGGGTGTTACAGGGTTTCGAGCGCCCAAGGCGCGCGGTAGGGCCGTGAGAGCAGGGCGTTGGCCGCGTCGTCGCCTGCGAAACGTTCGGCCGCAGGGTTCCAGTCGAGTCGCCTGCCGCGCTGGATCGCGATATGCGCGAGCTGGCCCAGTGAGCAGGTGCGGTGGCCGACCTCGGCGTCGGCCATGGTCGGCTCGCCGGTCGCGATGCCGTGCAGGAAGTCGGCCTTGTCCGCGCGCGTCGGCAGGCGGAGGTCCGTGGCCTTGAGCTTGAGCTTGAGCAGTTTCTCGTCGCTGGCGGTGAGCCCGGTACGGCCGGTCCAGTCGGCGTTGAGCCAGCCGGCGTCGCCCTCCAGGCGGACATAGGCGTCCTGGGCGGTGAGGTAGTCGAGCGTGACGCCGTCGGCGAACTTGAACTGCACGCGGAAGTCGAGCAGCACGTTCCACAGGCCGCTGCCGGGCTCCGGGTAGCGGCCCGCGCCCTCCACGGAGACGGGCCCTGTGCGCTCGGTGTTGTGGGCCAGTTGGGCGACGTCCAGGGTGTGCGTGCCCCAGTTGGTGATCATCCCTTCGCAGGTGTCGAGGCAGCGCATCCAGCCGGGGCGGGTGTAGGCCTTGGGGGGGTGGACGCGGTCGACGCAGTAGGGATGGAGCGGCGCTGGCCCGGCCCACAGCTCGTAGTCCAGCTCGGCCGGCACGGGCGTGGGGGTGGCGTCGCCGCCGGCCTTGTCGCCTGCCGGCACACCCACCTCGATACGGCGGAGCTGGCCCAGGTAGCCGTTGCGCGCCAGCTCGGCCAGCTTGATCATGTGGGCGCTGGAGCGGCACTCGCTGTCGGTGCGGAAGGTCACGCCCTTCTGCCGGACGGCGTCGGCCAGCGCGCGGCCCTCGGCGACGGAGAGGGTGAGCGGCTTCTCGCAGCTCACGTGCTTGCCGCGGCGCGCGGCGGCGAGGGAGATGGGCACGTGCCACTGATCGGAGGTGGAGTTCATGACGGCGTCGACATCGTCGCGCGCCAGCACCTCGCGCCAGTCGGTGTAGGCCTTGCAGTCGGCGCTCTTGTAGTGGGCGTCGACCTTCTTCTTGGCGTTCTCCAGCCGCCAGCGGTCGACGTCGCACACGGCCACGACCCGCACGTTGTCGGCGTTCAGGAAGGGCTGCAGATTGGAGTAGACCGCCTGGCGCCCCATGCCGATCAGCGCGACGTGGATACGCTTGGAGGGCGCCTGCTGGCCGAGGAGGCGCGACGGCAGGACCAGCGGCGCGGCGGCCCAGGCTGAGGCTTTCAGGAAGGTGCGGCGGGTTGTCGGTTTCATCGTGCGGGTTGTTGCTGACGCCAGGCGGCGAGCGCCGCCTTGAGGTTGGTTTCGATATCGCCCGGAATGCTGTAGAACTGGTGGCCGACCGGGCCCTTGTAGCCGAGGCGCTTCAGTTCGGCGAGGAACGCGGCGGTGTCGAAGCCGCCCTGACCCAGCGGGAGGATGTACTTCTTGGTGGCGGGGTCGACGCCGTTGAGCGAGACGAGCGAGGCCGAGGGCGCGACGGCGCGGAGGGCCTCAAGCGCCTTCTCGCCGTTGCCGGTCAGGAACTCGTGGCAGAGGTTGTAGGAGGGGCTCACGGCCGGGTGCTCGGCCTTTGCGGCGACGCGCAGCGCGTCGGCCGCGGAGGCCACGTAGAAGCCCGCGTGCGGGTAGAGCGACACGCGGATCCCTGCGGCCTGGGCGAGGTCGCCCAGCTCGCGCGCGATCCGCACGCAGGCCCCGTCGTAGTCGCCCTTGACCTTGGCCTCGCGGAAGGTGATCCACAGCGCGGTCTCTGTGCCTTTGAGCAGCGTGACCGCCTCACGCAGCGCCGGGCTCCAGGACGCCTCGGGCTTTTCGGGAAAGGTGTGGATGTAGAGGCCGAAGATCTTCAGGCCGGCCTCACGGTAGATGCGCGTCCACGTCGCGAGGTCCTGGTTGTTGGTGTAGTTGTAGCTGATGCCGTCGTAGCCCAGCGCCTTGAGCGTGGCGGCCTGTTTTTCGGGCGGCCACTTGCCGCGCCCCACGCCGTTGTCGAAGGCGAAGAAGGGCCACTGTGCGGCCGGGGCCTGCGCTTGCGCGCGGGCGGGTAGGGCGGCAGAGGCGGCGCAGGCGGCGGCGGTCTTGAGGAATAAGCGGCGGTTCATGGGGTCTCCAGTTGTCTCAATAAGCGCCCTCCTCTTCGGCGGCGCGGAGCATGGCTTTGACGTTGTCGAGGGGCGTGCCCTTTTCGAGGAAGTCGGAGGCGGCGAAGAGGTAGCGGCCGCCGGGCTTGCCGACGCGCACGATCTCGCGGGCTTTGGCGGCCACCTCCGCGGGCGTGGCGACCTTCAGGAAGCGGAGCTGGTCGAGGTTGCCGAGCAGGCAGACGCGGTCGCCCATGACGCGCTTCGCCTCGGCGAGGTCGTTGTCGCCCTGCGGCGCCTCGGCCACGGTCTCCCACACGCTCATGCCGAGGTCGCGGTAGCAGGGGTAGAAGGCACGGGCGCAGCCGCAGTTGTGGTAGACGGTGAAGGCGCCCTGGCTGTGGAGCGCGTCGATCAGCCGCTTCTCGTAAGGGTAGACGTGCTCCATGAAATAGTCGGGGCTCACCGAACGTGCGTTGGCGATGTGGCCTTGGATGCCGATCGCGTCGGCGCCGCCCTCGACCAGCGGCGTGTTGTAGGCGATCATGCTGACGGTCAGCTTCTCCATGAGGGTCTGGTAGAGCGACTCGTCCGTGTAGGGCGCCATCAGCACGTTCTCAATGCCCCAGAGGTCGGAGGCGAAGTTGAAGACGCCGGCCCAGCCCCAGGGCGCGCTGACACCGAGGTCGCCGACGGCCAGGCGCCAGGCGGCGGCGGTCTCGCGCATGTCGCGGGCGGCCTCGCCGTCCGGCCCGGGCAGCCAGCGGACAAAGCTGGCGAGGTCGTCGGGCGACTCCAGCAGGTGCTTACGGGTGGCTGACATCAGGCCCTGCGTGACCACGCCCGCGTCAGGCTTGACCGTCTCTTGCGTGAGCGTGCGGTCGGGCGTGCTGATCTCGACGCGCGTAACCTGTAAGTCACCCTCGCGCGCGGTCGAGCGCCGCACGCGCCAGTTCAGGTGGTCGCGCACCAGAAAAGGGGGGGTCAGGTAGCGGTTGTGCTTGGCGATCACGTCGAAGGCCAGCTCGCGGGCCAGCTCGACCACAGTCGTGACCCGGTCGAGCGTCTGTCGCTC